>JABEUT010000311.1 GCA_013044305.1 Bacteroidia bacterium | reverse complement strand
TAGTTCATATTTATTATTATGCCTTAGAGAACGGAATGGAGAATATGAATATTTTCATAGAAGCGCACACATGCTGCCAGACAATAAGACCGAAACAGCTGAAAATATTGCCGAAGAATATAGTAAAGGGTTTTACAATGGCAGTGCAGAAGCGCGAGACGGAGGATATTATTTTCGCAACGGCGAGGTATTTGTTGAAGTGGATAATTGGCAATTTATTAGTGAAGAGCACTTTCATGTATTAAAACAATACATTTCAGTTTTTTATTCCTGAAACAGATAACAATTTTTCAAGATTCAGAAAGTAATGTCTAACTTCCTACAACGCACCCTTACCGGCGCCCTGTTTTTAGTAATAATGATAGGGGGTATCGTATGGAGCTATTGGAGCATGCTCCTCTTATTTTTCATTATCTCCATGCTGGGGCTCTCGGAGTTTTACAAATTGGCAGGCATTGCAGGTATTCATCCCCAGAAATGGCTTGGCATGGCAATTGGCGCGGTTATTTTTTTCCTTGCCGCCGCCGATGCACGCCTCAATATGTATTTTGTTTTTATGCTTGGCTTTCCTTTTATTATTACATTATTTTTTGCCGAACTTTACCGTAACAGCCCCACGCCTTTCCAGAATATAGCTTTCGGGCTGCTGGGCATAATATACGTGTTGCTGCCCTTCGCTGCCTGGACGAGTTACTTATTCCCCGGCAACGGAATATACAACCCGCACATTTTGCTGGGCTTCTTTTTCATACTCTGGACCAACGATACTGGCGCCTATATCGTAGGCTCCCCTTTGGGGAAGCATAAATTGTGGGAACGCATTTCGCCTAAAAAATCATGGGAAGGATTTATCGGAGGCATGGCTTTCAGTCTCGCTGTGGCGTATTTAATTTCGCATTACTTTACCGATTTAAGCCCCGCATTGTGGATTATGCTCGGCTTTATTATCAGCATTTTCGGCACCCTCGGCGACCTGGTAAAAAGTATGTTTAAAAGAAGCATCAACATAAAAGATTCGGGCAATATACTGCCCGGGCATGGAGGCATACTCGACCGTTTCGACGGGCTGCTACTTTCAACGCCATTTGTGCTGGCTTTGCTCTATATTGTGAACTGGGTGAAGCAGATGATGTAAACCAAACGCAGATGAAATTACGCAGGCCGGGCTTGGTTTCCTTTATTGCCGCATTTGTAATCTGTCCGGGTGCGGCGCCGCACCCCAATCATAAGGCCGAACTGGATAAGGCAGAAGAGAAAAGCGCCTTTGAATACCTGAACAAAATACGCCAAAACCCCGCCTCCTTCAGCGCTGAATTTAAGGTGAACCTGAACATGGTAAAGCCGCGCCCCGCCCTGAAATGGAACGACACCCTTGCACGCGTTGCCGAAGCCAAAGCGCTCGACATGGCTACGCATAATTACTTCGGGCATGTGGATAAAAACGGATATGGGATGAACTACTATATTAATAAAGCCGGATACCAACTCGATGCGTACATGCTCAACGACAAAAAAGCCAACTTCTTTGAATCCATCAACGCCGGCGCCGACAACGGGATAGACGGGATAAAAGACCTGATTATAGATAAAGGCACACCCGGGCACGGGCACCGCACCCACCTGCTCGGCATAAGCGATTTTTATGCCAACCTCACCGATATTGGAATAGGCTTTGCGCGCGTGGCAGAGGGCGCGGATAAGGAAAAGGGTGGCGATACTTATGCAACCTACATGTCGGTGGTAATAGCCAAACACCATTATCAGTAAAAAAAATCAAGCCCTGTGTAATTCGGTAAGAAATTCGTCCGGACGAGTAAAGATTGCATCTGTTCTTCGAACATTCTTGCCAAAATGAATAAAGCTATAAGTCATCTCAAAAGAGCCTTGAGAAGATAAATTTACAGGCAAACTGTACAGTACCATGATAATTCACCTCTTGGGAAACTTAGCAAAAAGCGCAACTTCTGTCCTGAACGGGCAGACCTTTTAACCCGACATGGGGCAGGCGCGCCTTAAAGACAATTTTGTGAAGGGTTAAAAATAATTTGTAGGTTTGTCATCTGTTGTACATTACCCATTTTACATTTGCTCTCCTACACATCAAAATTACTTCATAGATGAAAAAACACGCTTCAATTACCGCAGTCCTGATTCTTGGCGTATGCCTTTTAACAATTTCCTGCCACAGAGGCACACCGGCCGCTACAGCATCAGGCGAAATAAACCTTGCCGACTTCGACACCACCGTACTTCCGGGCAATAACTTCTTCGAATACGTGAACGGCACCTGGCTGAAGAAAAACCCTATTCCGGCTTCGGAGGCAGTTTGGGGCAGCTTCAATACCGTGTACGACTTTAACATTATACCCCACCTGTACGACCTGCTGAAGGCGGCTGCAGCCGATAAGAACAAAGCTGTAGGCAGCGCCGAACAGAAGGCAGGCGACTATTTCTCGCTTATCATGGACTCCAACAAGCTGAATAAAGAAGGTATTTCCCCACTGAACAGCGTACTGGCTGAAATAAATTCAATATCCGACAATAAATCACTCTGGAGCGTATCGGCAAGTTTAATGAAGATGGGCGTTAATGCCATGTTCCGCTTTGGGGTCGGTCAGGACGACAAATACAGCTCAAAGGAGATATGCAACCTTGGTCAGGGCGGAATGCTGCTGCCTGCAAAAGATTACTATACGGACAACTCTGATCGCGGCAAAATGATTCGCGAAAGGTTCACAACATTCGAAACCCAGTTGCTGGAGCAATTGGGCGAAACCCAGGACGCCGCCAGAAAAGACGCCGAAAAAGTGCTCATCATGGAATCGGAACTGGCGATATCAGCCATGAGCCCCTCGGAGGAAAGGGATGTACATGCGGTTTATAATAAGAAGACCATGAAAGAGCTGGAGGATGAAACCCCCGGCATTGACTGGCAAATCTGCCTCGATACCTTCGGGCTGAAATCGGTGGATTCCATACTCGTAGCACAACCCGAATTCATGAAAAAATTGAGCGACCTTGTAAAACAGTACTCTACCGACGACTGGAAAACCTACCTGCGCGTACACCTGCTCGCTGCAACAGCAGGCAAGCTAAGCGATACCCTGGCTGCAATAAGTTTCAATTTCTGGGATAAAACATTCCGCGGGGTAAAAGTAATGAAACCGCGGTGGAAACGCGCCGTGGAAGCGACAAGCGGCGCCCTGGGCGAAATCGTAGGGCAGCTTTATGTGGCTAAATATTTCAGCGCCGCAACCAAAGAAAAGGTTCGGGTTATGGTTGGCAACATCATATCGGCATACAAGGAC
>JABEUT010000310.1 GCA_013044305.1 Bacteroidia bacterium | reverse complement strand
CCGCCTTCACTTATTCGTAAGTACTTTCCGGAATCGGTTGTATTATATAAGCCCAAGGACATTGTTGCAGGCGACTTTTACTGGATTGCCCCCCTGCCCCTGTCAGCCGGTGAAGGGGCTTTAATCGCTGCCGTCGATTGCACAGGGCATGGGGTGCCTGGCGCTATGGTTTCCGTTGTCTGTTCAAATGCGTTGAACAGGGCAGTAAAGGAGTTCCACATAACGGACCCCGGCAAAATATTGGACAAAACACGCGAATTGGTGCTTGAAACATTTGAGAAAAGCGAAGGCAATATTCAGGATGGAATGGATATTTCATTGGCATCTCTAAGCCGTTCAAATGGAGGGATGACTGTTCAATGGGCGGGTGCATATAACCCCTTATTGTATTTCCCCTGTTCAGAAGGAATGTGGAGTACAGTCGAAATTCCGGCAGACAAGCAACCCATTGGCTCATCTGATAATCCTGCACCTTTCACCACCCATACTTTCGAGATCCCGATTATGGAAGGCGGCAACACCTGCATTTACCTGTTTACCGATGGCTTTGCCGACCAATTTGGCGGAGCAAAAGGCAAAAAGCTCAAGTACAGACAAATGCAGGAACTTTTTTTAGCCAACGCCCACAAGAGTATGAAAGAGCAAAAACTCATACTGGAAAATAGTCTGAAACAGTGGATGGGCAGTCTTGAACAGGTTGACGATATTCTGATAATAGGTATTAAAGTATAACCATTAGCTTTACACGCAGGAAGCTGCCAAACTTATTTACTCTTAATGAAAGTGATATAGCTAACAGACTATGATAGAAGTAAAGGACATTACCAAAAGCTATGGAGACACCCATGCTGTTAACGGAATTAGCTTTTCTATTAAAGCGGGTGAATGTTATGGCTTGCTTGGCCCGAATGGCGCAGTCAAAAGCACCACAATCAATATGCTTAGCACATTATTTATGCCCGATACGGGTGAAATAATATTGGATGGCAAGAACGTGAAAAACGCTTCGGAAGAGGTAAAGCAGATACTTGGTATTGTACCGCAGGAGATTGCTTTATACGAAAATCTTACGGCTTGGGAAAACATGCTTTTCTGGGGCAGTATATATGGTGTAAAAGGCAGTGTGTTGCTTACCAAGGCAAGCGATTTGCTTAAATGGGTGGGACTGGAAGACCGGAAGCAGGAGAAGATTAAAGGCTATTCCGGAGGCATGAAACGAAGGATAAACCTGGCTTGCGCCTTGATGCATTCCCCAAAGATATTGTTGTTAGATGAGCCAACTGTGGGCGTTGACCCACAGAGCCGTAACCTGATATTTGAATTGATTCAGGAATTGAATAAACAGGGAATGACCACCATCTACACCACACATTATATGGAGGAGGCTGAAAAACTTTGTAACCGGATTGGTATTATTGACTGCGGAAAAATAATTGCCCAGGGAACCCTGGATGAACTTAAGACCCAAAGCGGAATAAATGATGTGGTGTTCGTAGAGTGTACACAGGAGCCGGATGAGAAAAAGCTGGCGGAGAGGCTGAATGCGCAAGTGGTGGTACAAGGAAATAATGCCCAAATAATAGGTGACGACGCCGGTAAAAATCTTACCCGTTACGTGGTTGCATGCGCCGATGCCGGATATGAAATAACCCATATTGATGTGCGCAAGGCTAACCTGGAAGGGGTGTTTCTGAAAATGACCGGTAAAAAATTAAGAGATTAAAAACATACAACATGTTTAAAATTCTGCGTAAAGAACTGCTTTCATTCTTCAAGGATAAAAGGGCAATTATGCTTACCTTTCTTGTTCCCATTGTACTGATCAGCATTTTCGCTATGGCATTTGGCGGGGTAGGTGGTGGTTCGGATGTGAACCGTATTCCATTGCTCATTGTTGATGAAGACGCCACGGCTCAAAGCAGGCAGATTGTAAGCAACCTCGATTCGGTTAAGATGCTGAACATTCGCCATACAAGCAATGATACGGCACTCCGCTTAATCGAAACAGGAAAAAAGCCTGCGGCATTGGTAATTCATAAAGGGTATGGCAAGGCCGATGATAAAATGAAGGACATAGAACTGGAATATGATGAAGGGCAATCTCAACAAATGGGTATGCTTCAGCAGTACCTTATGCAAAACCTTATAAGTTCGGTTGCAAAACAGAATTTTGTGGGAGGAAAAACGAACTGGCAGGCGATGTTGAAAAAATTTGGTGTGAATATGGGGCCGGGAGCCAATGCTGACAGCAATAACTACAACATTGTATCGAACAAAATTGCCGATTCGGTTCAGAAAACCTTTACCGGAGGCGGCGGAGGGCTTAAAATGACATCGGTTGTAAAGTCGGCGCAGGATAATATTGGTTTGGTGCAGGCTGTGGCAGGTACTGCGGTTATGATGCTCTTATTCAGCCTTACCGGAATGGGCGGGAGAATACTGGAGGAGAAAGAGAATGGTACCCTTAAAAGATTGCTTTATTCTCCGCTGTCGTCTAACCAGATATTAATGGGCAAAATGGCTACTTCAATCATAGTGGCTTTTTGCCAGTTAATGGTAATGCTGATTTTTGCCTCATTAGTATTCGGTCTTCATTTGTGGAATAAGATTCCGATGGTAATTATTCTGGTATTGGCAACAGCTTATGCCTGTTCAGGTTTTGGCGCTTTTCTGGCCGCGGTGGCAAAAAGCCGCGAGCAGCAGCAAGGGTTAAGTACCCTTATCATTCTTTCCATGTCTGCCATTGGAGGGAGTATGATCCCTTCCTTTATCATGCCTGCATGGATGCAGCACATAAGCCCGGTTTCTATCAATTATTGGTCGATTCAGGGATTTTATGATGTTTTTTGGAGACAATTACCTATCAACAGCTTCGACTTTTTAGAAAAAGTAATTGTGCTTATAGCAATTGGGCTGGGACTTACCATTATTTCTTTCCGGCTCTTCAAAAAAAATGTTTTATCGGTTGCCTAAGGCCGGAGTAATTGGGATTACCAAACAAGTTACTACACATATAGGTCGGCACACCTTTGCTACAACCATTCTTCAACAAGAGGGGGAAATTGATATAGCTACAATAAGTAAACTTTTGGGCCATTCCAGCTTGAAGTCAACGTCAATTTATGCGAGGGTATCGAGACAATTATTGGCAAAAACAGCCGAAAAGGTGGATAAAAAACAGGAAGAAGTAAAGCCGGATATTTGTTTAAATTAAATTTAGCAGAAGTTATTCTCCAAAGTAATCGTTATCCATTTTCTTAATTTCATAGGTAGTTGAGGTTGAAACACCAATACCATATTCTATCATATAATCGGCCAATTTTTCCCCATCAATAAGTATGACCTTTTTCGTTATCGTATTTACATACTCTAATGCTGAATTGGCAAAATGAGATGTTGTAATGAAGATTCCTTTATTTGCCCTTTGTCCATCTAATGCACCTACGAATGACTGAATGTCGGGTCTACCAACTGATTGAGTATCCCATCGTTTCGCTTGAATGTAAATCACATCCAATCCTAATTTATCTTCTTTAATTATACCATCTATTCCTTGGTCATTGGTTAATCGAGTTGCTCTACCAGCATCTTTTAATGAGCCTCCATAGCCCATTTTCACCAATAATTCAACCACCAAACGCTCAAAAAAAGCTGGCGTATTTTGTTTTACTTTAGTTAATAAATCTTGTGCAAGGGCTCGACGAATATTGGAATAGCTGTTTTCCAAAATCTCTTCTGGTGTACCGGATGAATTATCTAAAGGTTCGGCCAATCTCTCTTCTCCATTATGGTTGCTTGGCCTTATAAATTCAATATAGGATGGGAACCTTTGAAGAAAGTTTACATTTATTTGTGGGGGATTTTCAGCTAATACTTGCCTTCCACTTTCTGTGATTTTATAAACCGACCGTCTTGGCGATTCTAATAAACCAGCTTTTGCAATGTGTGTTTTTGCCCACCCTACTCGGTTATCAAAAATAGCTTGGGTGCCCGAAGGGAGTAATCTTTGTTTCTCTTCTTCACTTAAATTAAAGTGATTCGCTAAATAGTCAATTGTTTCTCTTGACTTATGCTCATTGTTATCACCGAAGTAAGTAAGCAATGGGAGCATTATTTCTTGAAATGTAGGGATAGGCATCTTGTTGAATTTGTTGCAAATGTCGCAATTTACACTACCCTTCTTTAAAATACGAGGGAAGAATTTGGTGAAACAATGCCATCTTGGTGAAACATTGGTGAAACAAAAGTGTCTTGAAATGTCTTGAAAAATTTAAGCATTTGGGCATAAAACACTCAAAATGGTTAGAAATGTTACTAAATGTCTCCAAAAATCTCGAACTACCTCGAAAATTGGAGGTCCCGAGCGGATTGTCCATGCGTTCCGCTCTTTCTCATCT
>JABEUT010000309.1 GCA_013044305.1 Bacteroidia bacterium | reverse complement strand
CCTTACAAGTTATTTACTAACAGTATGTTTAAAACTAAAAGACAAAAACGCCGGAAGCCTCACCAAACATGGTGTTTTTATCATTTTTTAAGCTCTTTCCATTTAATTACCTGCCATTTGCATTCTTATTAGCAGAAACGGGCTGCTGTTTCGGCAACACATAATTATACACCTGCGGGTCGGATGGCCAATGATACCATAATGCGGGATTTGATTGATTTTTTGCTTGTGCTGCGGAAACGTTTTCAAGTGTGCCAACCGGACCAGGGGCTTGATGGAAGCGTCCTTGACCATAGTTTGTCTTTGGCTTAGCTACTATTTGATAGTCAATTGTACCGGAATGCGTTCCGCCATTTAGTTCTACAATATCAAAACTCGTTGTCGTTTTGTTCATTATTGTAACACCATTGAAGTAGGGCATATTTTCGGGAGTACAGAAAACGCGTATTGGGTTGCTGTCGTTTACAATAATAACATCGGCGAGAATAGGGTCAAGGTTAACATGCGCTTTACCGCTAACCATTTGTACTGTACCGTAATCCTGATACCAGTATTCAGGCGATTCGGGGCAAACAAGTGTAACACGCCCATGAGTAGGGGTTGGTATTATTTCGCTTACGGCGCCTGTGCCTATAATCTTATTACCTGTATTGGTTGCCACAAAGGCATAATCTTGTAAAACGTTTGCATAGCTGTAATCATAAAAAGCTCCTCCACCTCCGTAGTAGGTTACTTGGTCTTGATAGGCAGAACCATATATACCCCACGCAGTTTGATTTTGGCTGCTGGCAACACCCATTACGCCTACACTTACACCGTTGTTGCCTGGAGTAGAGCCAAAATTGTTATACCCTTCTATGGCATTTTCGTAAGCAGCGAGTGAACCACCCGTGTTATTCAGTTGTCCGTACACTGCCATAGGGCTGTAGATGTTGCTTGCATTCTGAACATAATTATAGGTGGCTATCCATACGCTCGAAAAATTTATATCGGCGGCTATGTTTGCCGCGCCGCTCGACTGGCTGAACATTGAAGTGTAATTGGCCAGCGGGTTTGCTGCCCAAACGCCTGCCCCCTGTATGGTTTGCAGCGGTACGCCAAAGCTGAAAGGGGTTTCGTAAGCCACATAAGCGCCGGTATTTGGGGTATGGCCGTAAATGGCATGGGTGCCGCTAATGGCATATACCTCCAGCTGGGCGGTGGGGGGGGTTATGTTCACGCCAACCAATCCGCTTGACAGTATAGTCATACGTTGTGCGTTATTGGTTCTGAAGTTAAGGGCGTTGGCATCGGTGGTGCCTACAAAGTTTAGCGCCGGATTGGTTCCTGTGTTACCGTTCAGCAGCCAGCCGCCTATGTTGTTGGAGTTGCTGTTGCCTGCCACAAACTGTACCCAGTTGGGGGTTAAGGCCGTACCCGCATTGAAATAATAACCCGGAGTTACATTGGTAGGTGATACTCCTGCGGTGGCTGTATTATACACTATAAGCCCTGTTGGAGGAAGCGTTAAAGGTCCGGCAGAATTGGTTGCTGTTAAAGCGACCTGTTCAGGCAGGAAACCCTTGGTGCCGGCATTGCCGGTGTTCAGGTCAAGTATTGCCGCCGCATTGGGTGTGGCGCCTGTGGTGTTTATGCCCACATTTTGGGCAGATGCGGTAAACGTAATGGCGCTAAACAGTGCGCAAACTGCAACCGGAGTAAATAACTTTTTCATAAAAATGGAATTTAAGATATTCTTTACTCATGAAATAAAAAGGCCTTATGTTATAGACGGTAAAATCTTGTTTAAAGTTGGGTAGAGATTGCAGCTTGTATTTCTTTTTTTATCCATCAGATGGTATTTTTCTTTCGCTTTTTGCCTCATCCTCATCATCTGGCGGCGTACAGGGAAGGTGTAGGAGCCGCGTGCAACTGAAAAATGCGCCGGAAGTAACAGAAACTACAATATAGTCATGGGCAGCATACTTAAAATCCACCCGGCACAATATGATTTTCAGTACAAATATATGAATTGTTCGAATAACCGCCAAACAAAAATACAATTTGTTCTAATTTATTTATTAACAATAGGTTATAATACTGGATGAAAGCCGCCATAATTGCAGGTGCAAGGCGTATTCAGAGCGGAATCCGGTTGGGAGCCAATTGCTGCAACAGGCGCTGTTTATTTGCCGTAAGAGGGTTTTTCGGTGCAGAGTATTGCCGAAAAAACTGCAATTATTCCGTTATCGGGTGCCCCGAGTACATCTACCCTCTGTAAATCAATTGTTTTAAATGAAAGCAACAAAGTTGCCGCTCCCCATTTTACGGGTGTTTGTTTTTGAAAGTCCTTTATGTAATTATCGAGTACAGGGCGGAAGGAGAACCAGGCCTTGTTCCGTATGCGAGCCTCTATTTGTTTTTCGAACAGTGCCGATGCCACACCCAGAAGGAAGTTCCTTGAGATATTTTCCATTTTTACGTCCTGAAAATAAAGCGTGTCCCCGCTTACCTGCGGCCTTGCAGTAAGGGTAATGTAGCCGGATACCCCGGGATGGAATATAAGGGCGTTCAGGTTTCCTGCCAGATGCATTTTTACGGCTATCAGTCCGCCTTGCACGTTCATGTTGGGTTCTTCCACATAAATATCCTTATACAGGCTGCTGCAATCAGATTGACCTGAACA
Source organism: Bacteroidia bacterium (assembly GCA_013044305.1). Taxonomy (GTDB): domain Bacteria; phylum Bacteroidota; class Bacteroidia; order JABEUT01; family JABEUT01; genus JABEUT01. Next base: position 1,085 of record JABEUT010000309.1, on the reverse strand, counting down.
GGGATAAAACTTTCCGTAACCGGGTGCGAAGTAAACGTCATACAGCCGCTTTTGTAATTCGGCAACAGGTATAAATACTGGCAGTTCAACCGTTTGGCAGGGCTTGCCTGTGTCTGCCGCGGCTTTGGCAACACCTGCATTCCTTGCCGCAGACTGCCCTGCCGGTTTGGCCGACCTGCATCCGGACTGCAGGCCGCTGCACGCCAAAATCAATACCGCAAGGGTGTATATCCGGATGAGCCTTTTCATTTCTACTGGCAGACGGCAAATGTAGAAATTATCGCAATGGCCTATGAACCCCGGACTGCTGGTATCAAATTGTTAACTTTGCCGTCCAACAGGCTTTCAATACTCATGGAGCAATGTTCGGCTAATAAGATCAGCCGGTGTTTTCCGGCATCAGGCATGGCAATATGCCTTATTTTATTGTTTTCGGCAAGTTACCTCCATGCACAGGACGACACGGTGGGATTTTGGAAGGTTACCGATAACGGAAAGGAAGTAAGCGCTGTAACCATCAACAACGAGTCCGATTACTTTCTGGAGCCGGTTACCGACAGCACCGTGGTAAGTGTGTATTATTATACCGAAAGCCCATGCCGCAATTGCCTGTGCAGGCTGCTTGCCCGCGACACGCAGGGGGTGGCGCTGAAAACGATAGAACACAAGGGCTATGGCAACAACATCCCCTTTTCTTTTTCGGGCAGGGATCTGAAAACATGGCTGCCCGGGGGTGCGGGCAAGTTTTATATTTATTTTTCGGGGAAGTACGACGGGTGGATGCCCTGGGAGTTTCTGGGTGCTATAAAATGCATACCTCAAAAGGCAAGGGATAAGTGAAGGCCTTTGGCGGATGCCTGACTTGTTACAGGAGAGTAGCTGCCCTTAGTGTTCTATTATTATTTTGCCGGTGCTTACGCCACTGCCCGCTGTCTCCTGAACGGCGCCGGGAGTAATGCCGCAGATGCGGTACATATAAAGACCTGCCGGCAAGGCAGTTAAATTAATATTGCTTGTTCCGCTGCTACAATTCAGGGTGGCCATTCTTTCCCCGGGTACATTATAAATTTCCACGCGGTAGGATT
>JABEUT010000308.1 GCA_013044305.1 Bacteroidia bacterium | reverse complement strand
TGAACATTACCCCTTAACTCCTTCACCACCGCATCGGGGCGCAAGGCAAGAAACTGCACCATGCGCCGTGCTGCTGAAGTGCCGACAACAGCATTTTTCTTTAAATAAAATTTCATATTCCGGTCAACGGATTCCTTATTGATAAGGAGTAGTTCCGACGGATCTTCACGGTATGAAACTGCCCCAACCATAAGATCCTTCACCGGCGTTGTAGGCATATCTTTATATGAATGTACGGCAAGGTCGATTTCCTTTTTGCGCAGCGCCTCCTCAATTTCTTTTGTAAAAAAACCCTGCCCCTCAATTTCCCAAAATCGCTGCTCCTGCTGCAAATCGCCCTTGGTTTTAATTACCTTCAGTTCCGCTTTATGCCCCGCTTTCGCAAGTTCCTTCATAATAAAGTTTGCCTGCCAGAGGGCGAGTTCGCTGCCGCGGGTGCCAAGTATCAGCTTTCTTTTCATAGCACAAAGGTAGAAGTTTGTCAGTTATGGCTGTACGTGCCGTTGCACGTATTTTACAGCCTTTGCTGAAACAAGAGCGCCGACAGGCAATTACTTGTAATATATCAATACGGTAAATTATACCTTTGCATTTTCCAAATAGTATGACCACCAAAGAATTCAAACAATCCATCCTCGAAGGTATCCCCGACAGTTTGCCTCCCGCGCCCGTTTATGATAAAGCCGTAAACCATGCGCCTAAGCGTAAGAATACTCTTACCGCAACAGAAAAGGTGCTTGCCGTGCGAAATGCTTTGCGCTATTTTCCCGCCAGACACCACAAGGTACTGGCCGGGGAATTTGCACTCGAACTGAACACTTTCGGCAGAATATACATGTACCGGTTCCGTCCTGCATACAAGATGTATGCACGAAGCATTGACAGCTACCCGCACCGTTCTATACAGGCAGCAGCAATTATGCTCATGATACAGAACAACCTCGACGAGGCGGTAGCACAGCACCCGCACGAACTTATTACCTATGGCGGCAACGGAGCGGTGTTTCAGAACTGGGCGCAATACCGCCTTACCATGAAATATCTCGCGGAGATGACGGACAAGCAGACCCTCGTTATGTATTCGGGTCACCCTCTGGGGCTGTTTCCTTCCTCTGCCTATGCACCACGCGTGGTGGTTACCAACGGCATAATGGTGCCTAATTATTCCAAACCCGACGATTGGGAAAAATTTAATGCCCTTGGTGTTACCCAATACGGCCAGATGACCGCCGGATCATTTATGTATATAGGTTCGCAGGGAATAGTGCACGGCACAACCTTAACCCTGCTGAATGCGGCACGCAAAAAAGATGCGGCCCGAACAGCCGGAGGCAAGGCTACGGGCGATAAAAACAAACGTATGATATTTGTGTCATCAGGCTTGGGCGGCATGAGCGGGGCGCAGCCGAAAGCGGCAGTGATAGCGGGATTGATTGCAATAGTAGCCGAAATTAACCCGAAAGTGGTTGAAAAACGGCATAAGCAGGGATGGGTGAACGAGGTATATTCCGATTTAAACAAACTCCTGCGAAGAGCGAAATTAGCCGTACGGCAAAGCGAAACTGTGTCGCTCGCTTACAAAGGCAATATTGTCGATTTGTGGGAGAGGCTCGCCGCAGAAGACCTGCATATTGAACTTGGCTCCGATCAAACATCGCTGCACAACCCTTTTGCCGGAGGCTATTATCCGGCAGGGTTGTCTTTCGGCGAAGCCAATGCACTTATGGTATCAGATCCGCTGAAATTCAAGGCACGAGCTTACGAATCGCTGAAAAGGCAGGTAAGGGCAATTGGCAAACTCACCGGCAGAGGAATGTATTTTTTCGACTACGGCAACGCCTTCCTCCTTGAAGCCGGCAGGGCCGGAGCGCCTGTTTTTAACAACGACGGCAGTTTTATATACCCGTCTTATGTAGAAGACATTATGGGCCCGGTGTTTTTCGATTACGGGTTCGGTCCTTTCCGCTGGGTATGCACTTCGGGAAAGGCTTCCGACCTGAATGAAACCGACAAAATTGCAGCCGATGTGCTCGGCAAGCTATACCATACTGCACCGCAGGAAATTAAGGCCCAGCTATCCGACAACATACAGTGGATTAAAGACGCGCGGAAAAATAAACTTGTGGTAGGGTCGCAGGCTCGCATCCTTTATGCCGATTCCGACGGAAGGATTGAGATTGCAAAAGCATTCAACAAGGCGGTAAAGCAGGGCAGAATTTCGGCGCCCGTTGTTCTCGGCAGAGATCATCACGACGTGTCGGGAACCGATTCGCCTTACAGGGAAACAGCTAACATTTACGACGGTTCGCGGTTTACAGCCGATATGGCTGTGCAAAACGTAATTGGCGATGCATTCCGCGGAGCCACTTGGGTTTCTTTGCATAACGGCGGCGGTGTTGGATGGGGCGAAGTAATGAACGGTGGTTTTGGGCTGGTGCTCGACGGCAGTGCTGATGCTGCCGGAAAACTGGAAAGCATGCTTTACTGGGATGTAAACAACGGTATCGCCCGCAGGGCCTGGGCAAGAAACGATGGCGCTATTTTTTCGGCCAGGAGGGAATTGATGAAAGGGAAGAACCTGCAAATAACCATGCCTAACATGGTTGAAGAAAAGATTCTGAAAAAGCTGTTTTAAACTTATTGAGCCACCTTCCATCTAATAGCTTAAATGATTAACCATGCACAGGAATAACCCGGTTCCCTTTTTAGGCCTGCTTTTTGCATTTGCAACGGCGTGTGCTTCGGCCCACAACCCTCTGAAGCCATTCGGATTATGCAATAGTATTACCCATAGCCCCGACAGTACAACTTCCGCCGACAGCAATGCAGACATCAAAAAGCGAGAATTTGCAATAGGCCTTGAGGCTTGCAACGATCAGGAACATCTGGGGCTCCGCGACCCGAATCAGAGACTGCCCTATCTCGAACCCAGCTTTACTTATACGGCAAAGTCGGGTTTCTATATTGGTGTTACCGACCAGTTCCTGCTTATGAAAAAAGGCGGCGGGTTTGATGTATTCGGATGGAACCCCGGCTGGAACATTGACCTTACGGACAACACAACCTTGAATGTAAACTGGCAGGGGTATGTCTTTCGCAGGAAAAGCGTTAACCTGATAGGCTCCTCGGAAGCAAGCGGACTTTCAACATATATTGAACAGGATCTGGGCAATCTGACCGGTAAATTCACCGCCGCTTACGATATTTATAAAAAGCCCACTAATTCAAAAATACCGAACACACCAAACGATTTTGAATTCACCCCCGACCTTTCATATAATTTTGAATACAAATGGGGCGCCAAAACAAAACAATCATTTGCCGTAATACCCGAAGCAAGCCTCGACTTCGGAACGGCCAACTTTATTACAAATTATGAAAATCTGAAGGCAAGCGACAGTGCGTCAAACCTGCTTAATCCCAAAAAGACCAGTTACGCAGCCAATACGAACTCCAAATTTGAAATTTTGGATTACAGCCTTATTTTGAGCCTTGACTACAATGTTGGAAAATTTGAAATTGAACCCCAGTTTACTTATTGCATTCCGGCTTTTAAATCGGCTGCCAACCAGCCTTCTCCGAACACGGCCATTGTTTCGGTTACGTTTACGTATAATATACGCAGCAAAAAATAACAGGGTATTCTTACCTTTACGCAACCAAGTAATGAACCGAGGTTGGAAAATTTTCCGTTAAGCAAGCAGATCATATACGCCTGTGGCATGGCAGGCTGGTCAATCATGATCAACCTGATAGGGGTGATGCTTATTTATTATTACCTGCCTCCGGCCGGGTCAGGACTGCATGTATTGGTATCACAGTCCACATGGTTTCACATCTTCAATATTCTTGCCATCATCCTTGCCTCGGGCAGGTTTGTAGATGCGTTTTATGATCCGTTTATAGCCCGCATGAGC
>JABEUT010000307.1 GCA_013044305.1 Bacteroidia bacterium | reverse complement strand
GGATAAAATGCAGGAATAATAGGGGTTTTGCAAGATTTTGCAAAATAACCTTTTGCTTGTTTTATCTGATTTAGTACTTTGTGCAAAAGTGTGCAATGGGGTACAAGGAGAAGAAAAAATATGCGTTCAGTGTGCAAAAGTGTGCAATGGGGTACAAGGAGTGGAAAAAAATATGCGTTCAGTGTGTAAAAGTGTGCAATGATTAAGAATTAATCCAGACATCGTGCAACACTGTTGCGGCTCAAATCTGCCTAAATACGTATCTTGCGCTTTATTTGACTTAACAGAAATAATAGAATGTGTTTTTCGGCAACAGCAAGTTTCGGGGCAGGCGCAGCGCTTGGGGTAATAGGCATTGCCTCGCTTACGCGGATTAAACGTAAATCAGACATTGCTTTTGCAAGCGTGCCGCTGCTGTTTGCCATACAGCAGGTTACCGAAGGCCTCAACTGGCTCTCGCTTACTCCGCCCGTTAACCCGCAATTGAATTGGTACGCCACTACAATCTTTCTCATATTTGCGCAGGTGTTCTGGTGTGTATGGATACCCGTTTCCATGCTCTTTCTGCCTGGGAAACAAAGACGCCAGAAAATTCAATGGCTCTTTGTGGCAATGGGCGCAGCCGAGGCGCTCTATCAGGCATACCTCTTGCTCAACTATCCTTTTCACTCCGAAATAGCAGGGCATCATATACTATACGACATAAAACATCCTTCGGCGCTGAACTATGTAGAGCCTTTGTTTTACATCGGCGCCATACTTGCTCCTCCATTCTTCTGCCGTGTAAAGGGCATGCTGTTCCTTGCAGTGGCCAACCTGGTGTCATGCCTCGTTACCTTTATTTTTTATACACGCTACACTTTTTCCATCTGGTGTTTTTTCGCTGCAATAATCAGCATCTCCGTATTTTATATCCTAAAGAGAAACAATGAAACAAGAGAGCCGGCCTGATGTGTATCTTTGCAAACCGAAAGTTTAATTACCATATCCTTGAAAGCAATAATTAACAATAAGGAGTTCATCATAAATGAAAAGGACGGCGAGCCCGGTAGTTTTGAAGTGAACGGCAGGCTATTGAAGATTGACTATATAAGCCCCGCAAAGGACACGGTGCATCTGCTGTCCGGCTTCGGCTCCTACAGGGTTTGCCTTGTTGCATACGATACGGAGCAGCACATAGCCACCGTGCAGGTGAACCATTGCAGCTACGAGGTGAAGCTGAAGAACGAATCGGATGAACTGATGGAACGCCTGGGCTTAAAAGTCAAGGTGCACAAGGCAACACAGGTAAAGGCGCCTATGCCCGGTAAAGTGATAGACATAATGGTGAAGGCAGGCGACAAGGTAAGCAAGAACGACAGCCTGCTGATACTCGAAGCCATGAAGATGGAAAACCTGATAAAGGCGAGCGCCGACGGTGTTGTAAAACAGGTGGACGCAGGCAAGGGAATGGCAGTTGAGAAGAATCAGATTCTCATTACTATGGAGAGCTGAAGCCGCGGAACTGCTTAATTACAAGAAGCGTTAACGATAAGCCCGCAAGGTATTCAGTCAAGCGCAATATCAAATTGTACCAGATCAATAAACTCCTGCACCCTGTCCTCAACATCAGCAGTAGATAGTTCCAGCAGCCTGTCAATGCCGAATTTCTCCACACAGAACGAAGCGATGGCGGATCCGAAAATTACAGCCCGCTTCATGTTATCGAAAGAGATGTCTTTGGTCTTATCTAGGTAGCCTATGAAACCACCCGCAAAGCTGTCGCCGGCGCCTGTCGGGTCGAACACATCTTCCAGTGGCAGGGCGGGGGCAAAAAATACATGCTTGTCGTAAAATAGCAGGGCGCCGTGTTCGCCTTTTTTTATGATGAGGTACTTTGGCCCCATCTGCATAATTTTTTGTGCAGCCTTTACAAGCGAATATTCTCCAGATAGCTGTCTCGCCTCCTCGTCGTTTATGGTAAGCACATCCACCCTTGAAATGGTGGCTGCGAGTTCCTTTGGCATACTCTCCATCCAGTAATTCATGGTGTCCATAACTACCAGCTTAGGGCGTTTTGTCATCTGGTTCAACACCTGCTGCTGAACCAAAGGGGTAAGGTTGCCAAGCATCAAAAAGTCGGCCGAACGGAAAGGCTGTGGCACAATAGGGTTGAAATCGGCCAGCACATTGAGTTCGGTAACCAGTGTCTCACGGCTGTTCATGTCGGTACGGTAGCGCCCGGCCCAGTAAAAGGATTTTTTACCAGGTATGATTTGCAGCCCGCCCGTGCCTATTTTGCGTTTGTGAAATTCCTCAATGGTTTTGGCCGGGAAATCTTCGCCCACAACCGATACTATCTCTATGTTCTCGGTAAATGCCGATGCGCTAAGCGCAATATAAGTAGCAGCGCCGCCAACGGTCTTTTCCGCTTTGCCGAAAGGTGTTTCAATGGTATCGAAGGCCACAGTGCCTACTATCAATAAGCTCATAGTTTTTTGCGGCAAAGGTAAAAAAAGCATCAGAAGGATAGATTGTTTTTTGAAATGAACGCGCTGCCAGGCGCTGCTATCTTTCGCTACAGGACGGATGTCCTTGTACAGGACTGTAATAATTATCAGGTTATTAGTTGATTATGCTTTCCGGTATGTTTTTTTTGTATATTGGGCTCACGAAATTCATCGACAAAATGCCCGTTAAGAAAAAAAGCTGGCGCGAAAAGCTATACACAGGGCGCAAACCCAAGCTGGTGGAGGTGCCTAAAAAGTGGATAAAGACCCTTGGGCGCGGCAAAATGCTTATACTTACGCCCGAGCTGGTTTACAGTTACGTAAAGGCGTTGCCCGACGGCAAGCTATCTACCATAAACAACATCCGCGACGGTTATGCAGGTATTTATAAGGCCGATTTTACCTGTCCGGTCTCCACAGGCATTTTTATGTGGATATGCGCCAACTGCGCCGAGGAAGAGAAGGCACACGGGGTAAAGAATGTTGCGCCCTATTGGCGGGTGCTAAAGGAGGGAGGAAAGCTGAATACAAAATACCCCGGAGGCGTAAAACATCATGCTGCACTGCTTGAAAAAGATGGGTTTACAGTGGTTAAAGGCAAAACCGAATTTTCGTGGACGGTAAAAGATTTCGAAAAGCACCTCGCCGCATTTAAGCCGGTATAAAAGGCGGATGTAGTTTGCGAAAGGCGCTTTACCCTGCCGGAATTATCCATTGGTAAGTCGGCGGGCAAATCAATAGCTTTCCATATTTGATGTGCTGAATCTAACGAGAATAATACGGAGTTAACCTGTTCCGCCTCTTGGGTAAAAGAGAGATAGTTTTTAAAATCTCTCTAAGATATTGGATTTTCTTTTACTTTTGCACTTCTTTGAAAAAACGGTCCGGTAGTTCAGCTGGTTAGAATGCCTGCCTGTCACGTAGGAGGTCGCGGGTTCGAGTCCCGTCCGGACCGCTCAAAGAGCAAAAAGCCCGTACCATCAAGGACGGGCTTTTTGATGCCCGGAAATTCCGCTTTCGCCCTTACTTTATTCAAATTGCTTTCGGTAAAATTGTTACATTTTAAAGTTTCTCATGAACCTGCTGTACGAATCCCTAAGAACACAATGGAGCGCCGCTAAAGGAAATCCTTTGGTGTTCGTCCTGCTTATATGTTCTGCCACCGAAGTGCTTTTTACGGGAAGCAGGAACCATATCCTTATAAAAGCAGTATCCTATTTAGTTGCAATGTGGCTGTGCAGCCTGTTGGCAGATATGTGGGTATTGCGCCGCAGGACCGGGCCGGAAGATTTTCCGGTTAAAAAGCCGCTGCAGGAAACTATTTATGCAGTTCTGTGCACCTTGCTGGGGATTTTGTTCCTTGTGTTTCGTTACATGCTGCTCGATTGGAATAATACAGGAGGTTTGATTAAACTTGCTGTTTTACCGCTTATATTGTTTGTGTTCCCAATTGTTCTGGGGTTAATCATGCTTTTGTATAAATATAAACTGAAAGATTTGGGTTTCAGGGCTTCAGTTTCCATTCTGCTTGCATTGCCGGTTATAAGCATCACCGCCATCGCGGCATATCTGGCAGCCCGCGGTAATTTTACGTTCCAAGCTGTTTATCGCGAAACCGGCGGAGTAGCAGGCCTTCTGTTCGAAGGTTTCATTGTGGCGGCCTTGCCCGAAGAATTCACCCGTATGATTTTACAGACAAGATTAGGCGCATTATTTAAAAACAAAGGCTTCGGCTGGTTCCTGGCCTCTTTTATCTGGGCTTGTCTGCATATACCGAATTTTTATTCTCAAAATCATGATTTGTCCGGCGCCTTGGTGGGTGCATTGCGAATTCTTCCATTAGGGCTAATGTGGGGTTATATGACCTTCAGAACAAAGAGCATCTTCCCTGCTATTATTGCTCACGGATTTAACATGTGGGGATTGCAGAACTTTTAGATGATATTTTTTCTGTAAGCAAAACAAGGATGCCTATCAATAATTGTGAACCTTGCTCCTGCAGCCCGCCTGTAATTCAGGGTACTTAAATTTTTTGCTTTCGCTATTATTCAGCCCATTAATGGCTCCCGCGTAAAGCGGCATCATTACTTAGCCTGCACCAGTTTAACATACTCCTTCTGTATCTGCTGATTAAATTTTTTGGCTTTCTGCAGGCTCTTCGTTCCCAGGATATTATCCGACAGGTCGCAGATATTTTTAAGCGCCTGGCCCTGTTCGGGGTGAAGTGTATTATATCCGTCAAATATGGGTACTATGTGGTTCAGAAGAGTGTCGCCTACCGCTACGTCAACGTTGGTAAGTATCTTAATCCTTCCGAGGTTTGAATCGGTGGCCACCTTGTCCGTATTCTCCTTTAAAATGAGTTCAAAGTCGCCCAGGCGCGCCTCAATTGAAGCCAGCCCTGTGGTGTCCGACAATTTAAATGTACGCTGGTGTATCTGTCCCTTGCAGACTGCGGTGCAGAAAAGTAGCATAAAGGTGAATATGGGTAAACGCCGAGGGTAAATATGAGCCATTTTAGTTTTTTATTTTGAGTAGAAATCGGTTCCAAAGTCGCGCATATATTCCTGATAGCGTTCCTTAATATACATTACAAGTTCATAGTCGGTGGAGTGCTGCAGGAAGTAGTCGTTGATGTTCAGGTAGTCAATAAAATCGTCGAAGTTTTTGTTTGATAGGTTGATGATGTCGTACTTTATATAGAGATGAAAGAGGTTTTTAAGCACCTTTCGCCGCGCGTCGTCGTCTTCCATTTGGGCTACCTTGCGTTTCGATTGCTCTATCCGGCTGAAGCGCTCGTACAGCATGGTTATAGGCGATTCCATGTCTGCTGTTTTGTAGGTATCGGTATTCTGCACGCCAAGGTTATTTATTTCCTTATGCACCTGACGCAGGGTAGGGGAGGGGCGTATGGTAACCTCGTTCAGTTCGTAGTGAAGGCTGTCGAGGTACACCTTTACATGATATATGGGTCTGGGTGCAGAGTCGTGAAAGCATAACTTTTTTATCTGGTAGTCGCGCGCAGTGATAAGCAGGGTGTCGTTCCTGCCCAGGGAAAGAGAGAAGGTGCCGTCGCTGTTGGCAAAGGCACCAATGCCGCTGTGTTGGTTCACCACCATGGTATGAGCCAGCGAAGCATATCCGTGCCGATCCACCACCTTACCGCTTACTGTTATCTGCTGGGCAAACATGTGAGCCTGTATCAAAATGCTCGCGGCGCACAAAGCAAAGCCATAGCGGCGGCCGGATGAAAAATATGAAAAAGTGTTTTTTACTGGCATGTTCAACTCCGGTGAAATATGTTCCCTGTTAAAGGTAAAAAAAGCATTGGTAACAAAGAAAAGCAAAGATATTGCAAATAGGCTAAGCAAATATTCATAATCTCTTCATAATTGTTTTTATACATTTGTTGCGTCGTTAAGTATAAATCCTTAATCTATAAATGAATATGAAAACATTAAACGTACTATCTGTTATAGCCGCAGGAGCAGCCCTGTCACTGTATTCCTGCACCGGTCCGGCAGGGCAGCCCGGTCCTATGGGTCCGCAAGGTCCGCAGGGCAATGCCAATGTTATTATGACGCCATATACCATTTTATCTTGGTCGGCTAACAGTTCGGT
>JABEUT010000306.1 GCA_013044305.1 Bacteroidia bacterium | reverse complement strand
GAGACTGTAAATTAAACTGTGCTATTTGATAATTATTCAAGGATACCAAGTTTTAGTCTTTTGCCAAATATAATAAATAGACCTACTTTTATTCCGGCTCCCTCAAGGTCGTTTGTAGTATTTATAGACCTTGAAGGGGTGGTAAAAAATAAAAATTCGGTTCAGTATGATATTTCGGAGTATAACCCCATTATTTCGCGTACTTTTCCTTCCTGAACCACCCCAGTACTAATCCGAGCAATACGATGAATCCGACAGGTATGCCCAGGTTTATGATCTGCCACTGGGTACGGAAGAGGTGCGTCTTCTTTTTATCTATCAGGCGCAGCTCCAGCTGCTTGGTGCGTGTGGCCAGCAGGGTGCTGTCGCCGCAGAGGTAGTTCATGCAGTTTACTATAAAGTTTTTGTTGCCGAACTGCTGGTTGGCATATTTGTCGTAGCCCAGCGGGTAGGCAAAGTGCCCCGATTCCTTTACGTCGTTCTCTATTACGTTTCCGTTGGATACCACAATCATGCTTGTTTGCAGTCCGTCGGACATAAAGTCTATCAGCCTGCTGGTGTCAAGCTGCTTTACCATCCTGTTTTTGTACAGCGACTGGAACTTGCCTTCGAGCAGCACCGCCACGGGCTGAAAAGGGTTGTTGAACTGCCGTTCGGAAGGGGGTATGCGGGCGGTGCCCAGGCTGATGCGTACGGGATACCCGAGCAGTTTGGTTTCCTTCGATGTGGTTAGCAAAAATGTTTTCCTGATGCCGGGGGTGCCAATGGTATCGAGCGTGCTGGCGTAGCAGAGTTCAATAAAGTTCAGGTTTTTTACTATCGGGTTGTTGCTTGTGGGGGATATAAGCGGACAATAATACCAGGGGTAGAGCTTAATATCGGGCTGCTGGCCGGGGAACCCGTTATTAAGCGGGATAACAGAACAGAGGTAGTCCATTATGATGTTGTTGTTGAGCCTCACCCCGTATTTGAACAATTGGTCCTGCAGATTGAGATTGAGCGGCAGCGAATATGTGATGCCGTTTATCCTTAAGCTGTCGAGCGATGTATAAAGCGGGCTGATAAGCCACAGCACTTTTCCGCCGTGCATAATGTACTGGTCTATGATGAACTTATCCTGTTCATCGAAGGCCGTCATGGGCTTGGCTATGATGATTGCGGCGTATTTCAGGTTCAGCTTGTGCCCGGTGGTATCGGAATAATCAAACATGTGCGACAGCTTATGGTCGAGGGGCACGCGGCGCACATCGTAATACTCCTGGAGTGCGGCGGTGGCTCCCGCTTCGTGAATGGAGTCCAGCTCGCCATGCCCCATGATGAAGGCTACCCTGGGTTTGAGCTTTACCGACAGCTTGTGTATGGCGTTATCTAAATCATACTCGAGGGCTTCTATGGAGTTGTTGAGTGTGGTCTGCGGGTCGGCGTTCTCTTGCTGCTGCAATATGTCTATAGGCATTTCCCGGCCCTGGTAGGATAATATGGCACCCGGGAAGATGATCTGCTCCGAGTTGCCGGAGTTGTCTCGCACTTCGAGGTTGGTGGGAGTCAGCCCCTGATCGAACAGTTGCTTATAAAAGGCTTCACGCTGTTTGGGGTCGGGGTTGGCCGAGGGGTCTATGAATTCATATTGCAGCCTGCCGCCCGAATAGGCGCGGAACTCATCGAGCATCTCCTTGGTCTCGTCGCGCAGGCGTATAAAGCCGGCAGGCAGCTTGCCGTCGAGGTACACTTTGAAGAAGGCGGTACCCTTCAGGTTTTTGGCGGTTTTAACGGATTCGGGCGAAAGGGTAAAGCGCTTTTCGGAAGTTAGGTCGAAACGGTGAAATATAAAACTGCCGAGGTAATTGCATAGCAGCACTATAAGCACGCTCAAGCCAAGCCTTGCAATGTCTCTGCTTCGTCTGTTTACACTTTGCCTTTTCATTTCATTTACCGGTGACCTGATGTGTCATCACTTTTAATTTTTTGCCTGTCTTATATCTTCATTCATCATCCCCCATCTCCGGATTCTCCCTACCATTTTCTGCTTTCCAATGCCGTTCTGCTCATCATAAGGAAGAGGAAGCTCAAGCTGATAAAATAAATTACGTCTCTGGTGTCAATCACCCCGCGGCTCATGGATGAGTAATGCGCGCTGATGCCGAGCATCTGCACCATGTTGCCGGCAGCGCCCGACGACAGAAAAGCGCCCATATACCCAAAGCCGGCATAACAAACGTAACATAGCGCCACCGCCAGTATAAAGGATATAATCTGATTGTTGCTGACGGATGAAGCGAACACGCCTATTGAAGCGAAGCCCCCGGCCAGAAAAATAAGGCCGAGATAGGAACCCCATGTACGGCCATTGTCAATATTTCCGGGCGGATAACCGAGCTTGTAAACGGAGATATAATAGACCAGCGTAGGCAATAATGCAAGTACTGCAAGCAGAAGACAGGCAAGATATTTGGCAAACACTATTTCAAAATCGCTTAACGGATGCGTAAGCAGTAGTTCAATGGTGCCGGTTTTCTTCTCTTCGGCGAACGACCGCATGGTAACTGCCGGTATAAGGAAAAGAAATACCCATGGGGCAAGCACAAACAGCGAATCTATGCCGGCATAGTCGCCGTCAAGTATGTTGGACTCGAGAGGGAGCACCCACATCAGCAAACCTGTAATTACAAGGAACACGCCTATAACAATGTAACCCGACAGGGAACTTAAAAATGCAGATATTTCCTTTTTTAACAGCGAGAGCATAAGTGGACAGGTGATTGAAATTTTGCCAAGCGAAAGTACAAAGATTCTTTGCAGCCTTCACCTTTTCTTTGTTTCTTTCTTTGCGGTCAGGCGAAAAGAAAGAAAGAAAGTAGCTTGTTGGCTTTTCTGTTCTTTGCCTTGATGCAAAGAACCAAAAATCAAGACTGCGGGTAAAATGGCTAAAAAGCGTCTG
>JABEUT010000305.1 GCA_013044305.1 Bacteroidia bacterium | reverse complement strand
TTACAAAACTATTAACCCGATAAAGGGAGAACAATACTCACTGGCGCATATCGTACCTCCTGCCGTCGCCACTCCCGATACAAAACTGATGGTATTTACAAACAGCAAAATGCAAAAGTTGACCGTTACAGTAAAATCTTTTGCAAAAGGACCTGCAACGCTCCATATAAGAGTGCCTGACGCATGGACGATTGACAGTCTGCCCGGTCAGGTGCGCCACGAGGATTATATCAATTTTGATATGCATGGAGAGGGAAGCGAAGAAACATTTGAGGTTCCGGTGTGTATCAGGGATTGGAAAAAAGCAAACCCGGATTACATTTCTATCACGGTTGCAGTAAACGGACATTCTTACAATCGCGCCTGGGAAGAAATCAATTATGAACATATACCCAAACAGATTCTTCTTCCGCAAAGCCGCGTGAAGGTTGAAAAAATTGACATTAAAACCACCCATAAGCTTATCGGGTACATCAATGGAGCAGGTGATGAAATACCCCAGTACCTTAAAGAAATTGGATATAAGGTTGAGACGATTTCACCCGCTCAACTTTCGTCTGTTAATCTGAATAAATACAATACCATCATTGCAGGAGTGAGGGCTTACAATACAGTACCGGAGCTTAAGTACGATAACCGGCGTCTCCTTGATTATGCGAGAAACGGCGGCACGTATATAGTGCAGTACAACAACAATTACCGTTTGGTTACCGATAGCATAGCGCCTTATTATTTGAGGCTATCATCCACGCGTACAACGGATGAAAACTGCAAGGTAACCTTATTGAACGCCGAAAACCGCGCCTTAAATGCGCCCAACAAAATTACCGCCGCCGATTTTGAAGGGTGGGTGCAGGAACGCGGCTTATACTACCCCGACCAGTGGGATACTGTACACTTTACCCCCCTGCTCGAAATGGCCGATCCGGGTGAAAAGCCGGTGCGCGGCGCACTTCTTGTTGCGCGGTATGGCAAAGGTTATTTTGTTTATACAGGCCTTTCTTTTTTCAGAGAATTGCCCGCCGGGGTTCAGGGAGCATACCGCTTACTGGCTAATTTGGCCGAACTTGGCGACGGCGCTCCGGCGAAAACCTTAAAAAAGCCTTAACCGGATATGGCCAAAGCGGATAAAAACTGGAAAGCATATTATGCCATACTTGTACTTTGGCTTCTGCTTCTTACGCTGCTTTTCTGGTGGATGAGCAGGGCGTTTCAATAAATTTGATTTTGTGCAGGGATGATATATCTTTTGTCAGATTTTAAAACATAGAGGAGTGCGTGCGGCAGATCTCATAGTGCTATTGGGCACAGTTGGTTTTATAATTGCCTATGGAGCAATAAAAACACGCGGGCAGCGCGACCTGCATTCGTACCTGCGGAGCGGCGGCGAAAAAAAGTGGTGGGCTATTTGCCTGTCTATAATGGCTACACAGGCAAGCGCCATCACCTTTATTTCCACACCGGGCCAGGCATACCAGTCGGGTATGGGCTTTATACAGATATACCTGGGGCTGCCCATTGCCATGATAGTGATATCCTACCTGTTCATTCCGAAATTTTATTCGCTGAACGTTTATACGGCATACGAATATCTGGAAGGCAGGTTCAACGTTAAAACGCGCTACCTTATCGCCTTCTTTTTCCTTGTCTCCCGCGGGCTCGGTGCAGGCATTACCTTATATGCGCCGGCAATCATTTTGAGTACCATGCTTGGCTGGAACCTGAATATGCTGTGCCTGCTGATAGGTGTTTGCGTAATCATATACATTTATGTTGGCGGCGAAAGGGCAGTAAGCCAAACCCATGTGATACAGATGGCTGTAATACTCTGCGGAATGGCTGCGGCGCTGCTTATGCTTATCAGGTACCTGCCTTCAGGCGTTTCATTTACCGATGCCGTTTACCTTGCCGGAAAAATGGGAAAGATGAATGCGCTGGATACAAGTTTTAACGCCGGTGAAAGGTACAACCTCTGGTCGGGATTGCTGGGAGGCTTCTTTCTGTCGCTGTCCTACTTCGGCACCGACCAGTCGCAGGTATCACGTTATCTGGGCGGGGAATCGCCCAATCAGAGCAAAATGGGTTTGTTCTTCAACGGCATGGTTAAGATACCCATGCAGTTTTTCATCCTTTTTTCGGGTGTTATGGTTTATGTCTTTTTTCTCTTCCATCACTCACCGGATTTTTTCAATACCAAGGCCCTGGAGCAGGCGCCGCTGTCAATGCAGGTAAGGCAGCAGCTGGCAGACCGGCAGCAGGAGCATCGGCAAAACGACGATATGATGAAACAGGCGGCGCTCGATGCCATACATTACAAAAACACGGCGCTGGAAAACGCAGGTATTGCGAAGCTGCGGGCTTTGCAGCAACAGGATCTGGAGTTGCGCAGCGACGTAAAAAAAATTATAAAAACCAATGCCCCGCAGGTGGAAACGGAAGATTCCGATTATGTTTTTCTGAACTTTGTGCTTAATAACCTGCCGCCGGGGCTGGTAGGGCTGCTGCTTGCCGTTATGTTTTGCGCTGCCATGTCGTCTATAGCCGGGCAGGTGAACTCGCTTGCTTCTACTACCGTAATTGATTTCTACAAACGTTTCTATAAAAAAGATGCTACCGAACTGCACTACGTGCGCTCGGCAAAAATTGCAACCTTGTTGTGGGGTGCAGCCATCATTGCATTTGCGGTGTCGGCGCCCCTGTTCGATAACCTGATACAGGAGGTGAACATCATCGGTTCACTTTTTTACGGTACCCTGCTTGGTGTCTTTATCGTGGCCTTCCTTATAAAAAGAATAGGGGGCGGCGCCGTTTTTTATGCGGCCTTGCTGTCGGAGGCGACTATAATCATGCTTCATGTTTTTATCACCCTTACCCATTTCCGGCTCTCGTACCTGTGGTATAACCCCATAGGCACCGCACTGGTAGTGGGCATAAGCGGTATTTTAACCGTTTCCGGATCCAGGAAAACTCTGCCTGCCGGCTGAAATTCCTTCGTTGGGTATTTGATGTCATCCCTTTCCGGATGTTGACTTGCAATACGGTAGTGGGGCCGTTTGCTATTGGGTTATTTTTTATCCGGAGGATTAATATATTAATAGCCCTGACCTTAAAAGGCGGGGCTATTGTACTTCAACCCTTACAGGGCTTATATTTCAGGCAGACCCCCTACCTGCAATACACATTTCCATACACTTACCGTGGCCTTGCTAGGAATCGAACCTAGATCAGAAGTTCCGGAAACTTCCATACTATCCCCGTCCGAACGGAGTTCATCCGGGCGGGCGTTGTACTACAAG
>JABEUT010000304.1 GCA_013044305.1 Bacteroidia bacterium | reverse complement strand
CTGCGGAACTTTCACACAACCCGTGTAATCTGGTTTGCCGCTTTCTGCAAAATTTCAAAGGCGTTTTCGGCCATAATGTTTTCGTTGTCGAGGGTGGGGTTTATTTCGGCTATTTCGAAGCTGGTTATTTTTTTACTGTACAGCAGCCTGCCTATAAAGTTACCCGCTTCGCGCTCGCTGATGCCGTCTTTCGCGGGCGTACCCGTACCATGCGAAATAGACGGATCCATACTGTCCACATCGAACGAAATATGAATGATGTCGCATTTGTCGAGATAATTCAGCACTTCCACCGCCGCCCGTTCAATACCTTTTGCCCGCATTTCGGCAACTGTGTAAACCTTCATTCCAAATTTCCTTATCAGGTTGTCCTCCTGCATTTCGGTATCCCTTAAAGTAACATACACCACATCGGAAGGAAGTACCTTGGGGCATATCCCGCCGATTGTTTTGAGTTTTTCCCAGTATTCTTTGGTTTCGGCAACCGGCTCGTTTATCTTATTCTCCAGGTTGTCGTTACCGGTTATTGCCGCCATAGCCATACCATGTACGT
Source organism: Bacteroidia bacterium (assembly GCA_013044305.1). Taxonomy (GTDB): domain Bacteria; phylum Bacteroidota; class Bacteroidia; order JABEUT01; family JABEUT01; genus JABEUT01. The sequence continues at coordinate 2,071 of JABEUT010000304.1, read as the reverse complement.
TGCCCGAAGGTGTGGTATAGGGCGAATGGATGTCGGCATGGGCATCTATCCAAATCACCCCAAGCCTTTTGTCCGGATATGCCATTTTTATACCGGCTATTGTACCTACAGAGGTGCTGTGGTCGCCTTCCAGCACAAAGGGTACCATGCCAGGTGTTTCAACTGCTTTCTTTACTTCGTACGCAACCTTTAACGCAACATCGTAAATTTCGGGTATGTGCTTGGCGTATTCGTTGTGTATAAGGTCGAAGAGCGATCTGTTTCCTGCCGGAATCTCAACAATTTCATGATTATTGAAGAACTTGCTGCCATAGTCGAGCGCCGCTATTTTTATGGCATCAATGCCGAGGCTTGCGCCACGCGTTCCTGCCCCTATTTCTGATTTGACCTCTATGATTTTAATAGTTTTCATAAATCCAAGTCATTTACTTTGGTGTTTATTTATCAATGCAGATTACTTACATTTGCGTACCCTTAACAATTTATACTGCATCTTATGCAAAATACCTATAAGGATCTCATTCAGCAGACCTTCAATTTTCCGCAGGAAGGATTTCGCGTGGAAGACAGCGAACTATACTTCCACGACATACCGCTCATGTCCGTAATAAAGCAGTATAAAACCCCGCTTAAAATTACCTATCTCCCCAAAATAAGCTCCCAGATTCAAAAGGCAAAGAAACTTTTTAACGTAGCCATGGCAAAAGCCGACTACAAAGGCAAATATACTTATTGTTACTGTACCAAAAGTTCGCATTTTTCTTTCGTACTCGACGAGGTTCTTAAAAACGAAGATGTGCACCTTGAAACATCCTCCGCTTTTGATATTCCCATCATCAAAGACCTTTACAAGGAGGGAAAGATAAACAAGGAAAACTTTATTATATGCAACGGATTCAAACGCCCCGCCTACAAGCAATACATAACCGAACTCATCAACAACGGTTTTAATGTTATACCCGTGCTGGATAATAAAGAGGAGCTGAACCACTACAAGCGTTATGCCAAAAAGAAATTCAACATAGGCATCCGCATTGCCGCCGAAGAGGAGCCTACCTTCGAATTCTATACCTCGCGGCTTGGCATCAGGTACCGCGATATTGTCGATTTTTATAAGGAGAGCGTGCAAAAGAACCCCAAAGTGCAGCTTAAAATGCTTCACTTTTTTATAAATACCGGTATAAAGGACGCCATATATTACTGGACTGAACTCGCCAAATGCCTGAAAGTATATTACAACCTGAAAAAGATATGCCCTACCCTCGATTCGCTCAACATAGGCGGCGGTCTGCCCATAAAAAACTCGCTCGGTTTTGAATTTGATTACGAGTACCTGATAGAAGAAATTATTTCGCAGATAAAAAGCTTTTGCACCCAGAACGAAATACCGGAACCCAACATCTTTACCGAATTCGGCTCCTTTACAGTAGGTGAAAGCGGCGCCGCCATCTACTCGGTACTCGACAAAAAGTGGCAGAACGACCGCGAGCTTTGGTATATGATTGACAGCTCATTTATTACTACCCTGCCCGATACATGGGGCATAAACCAGCGGTTTATCATGCTTGCCATCAACCACTGGGACAAGGAATACCAGCGCGTAAGCCTTGGCGGGCTTACCTGCGACAGCCTCGACTACTACAACTCCGAGCTGCATTCCAACGAGGTGTACCTGCCTAAATTCAACTACAAGGAGGACGACCCGCTTTACCTCGGCTTTTTCCATACAGGCGCCTACCAGGAATCGCTTGGAGGCTACGGAGGCATTCAGCACTGCCTTATACCGGCCCCAAAGCATGTTATTATTGACAAAACCGAGGACGGTGAAATTACCACACGGCTATTCGCCAAGGAACAAAGCTTTAAAAGCATGCTCAAAGTGCTGGGATACTGAAAGCAGGTTGGGTGAATCATGCTTAGCGCAACCCGCTTAGCCTTTATAAGCGGATTAAATGATGCCGGAAAGCAATTGCCATGACGTTTCAAAACCCCAAAGGGGCATAACCTTAATAGCCCCGCCATTCAAGGCGGGGGATAGAGACATCAACCATGTTCCCGCCCAGGGGTTGGG
>JABEUT010000303.1 GCA_013044305.1 Bacteroidia bacterium | reverse complement strand
GTGCAGGAAAGAGACTGGAAAACCGAAACGGCGGAAGACATGAAAGTGGTTACCAAAGCCGCACCCACCGCACAGGAACTTACCGACCTTGTTTTTGCCAATAAAATAGTGAAACACCTTAAATCGAATACCATAGTGCTTGCCGGAAACAGGCAGCTCCTTGCCGCCGGCACCGGGCAAACTTCAAGGGTGGATGCCCTGAAGCAGGCCATAGAAAAAGCCAAAAGCTTTGGCTTCAGCCTGCAAGGCAGCGTAATGGCTTCCGACGCCTTCTTCCCCTTCCCCGACTGTGTGGAGATAGCCCATAAGTCAGGAATAACCGCCGTTGTGCAGCCGGGCGGATCGGTAAAAGACCCCGATTCCATAACCTATTGCGATAAAAATAACATGGCCATGGTATTTACAGGAACAAGGCATTTTAAGCATTGAAAAAGAAAATGTTGAATTATATAACCATCTGCCCGTAATTCCGTACAAGGTTATTCCTTAACTTTACAACCTCTATAAACCCTCCGAACAGGATATGCCGTCATTATTCAGTTTTCTGCAGCAGGATATAGCCATTGACCTTGGCACAGCCAATACCATTATAATTCATAATGACAAGGTTGTGGTTGATGAGCCTTCTATTGTGGCTACCGACAGAATGACCGGTAAAGTGATAGCGGTAGGACGGATAGCGCAACAGATGCACGGCAAAACGCACGAGAACATAAGAACCATACGACCCCTCAAAGACGGAGTGATAGCCGACTTCAGCGCCGCAGAGGTAATGATACGTGAGATGGTACGGATGATATATTCGGGCCGGAAATGGTTCACACCGTCACTGCGAATGGTAATATGCATACCCTCCGGCATAACCCCGGTTGAACAACGTGCCGTACGCGACTCCGCCGAACACGCCGGCGGCAAGGAAGTGTACCTGCTCCACGAACCTATGGCGGCAGCCATAGGTATAGGGATAGATGTGGAAGAGCCTATGGGCAACCTCATAGTGGACATTGGCGGCGGAACAACCGATATTGCCGTAATAGCCCTCGGAGGAATTGTTTGCGACAACTCCATACGTGTGGCAGGCGACGAATTTACCAGCGACATTGAAGAATATATGCGCCGGCAGCATAACATGCTTGTGGGCGAACGCACCGCCGAGCGCGTAAAGATAGAATGCGGGGCGGCGATGGCCGAAATAGAAAACCCTCCCGCCGATTACCCCGTACACGGCCGCGACCTGATGACAGGCATACCGAAGGAAATAAAAATTACCTATGCCGAAATAGCCCACGCCGTTGATAAATCCATCTCGAAAATAGAAGAAGCCATATTGCAGGCCCTGGAAAAAACCCCGCCGGAGTTATCGGCCGATATATACCGCACAGGCATTTACCTTGCCGGCGGCGGCTCCATGCTGCGCGGCCTCGACAAACGCATTTCAATGAAAACGAAGCTGCCGGTTCACATCGCCGAAGACCCTTTGAGAGCCGTGGCCCGCGGAGCAGGTATAGCGCTGAAGAACATCCACCGCTTCCCGTTTTTAGTGAAATCGTAAAAGAAATCAGTATCAGTTCTTCCATCCCATAGGCAGGAGATTTGAATGTATGGCATTTTAGAATTTTTTAAAAGAAACTATTTCTCACTGCTTTTTGCGGCGCTTGAATTCTTTTCGCTCTATTTTGTTTTTCGCGATAACTACTACCACCAGGCAGGATATTTTAATTCGTCCGATGCGGTGGCGGGCTCGGTGTACAAAGCCTATAACGGTATTACGGGTTATTTCGGACTGGCAGGCGCCAACGAGGAATTAGCCGCCGAAAATGCCCGCCTGCATACCGAACTCCTGCATGCTGATAAGGGCAGCGCCCCACCCGCACCTGGATTCCCCGCGCATGGAGGCAATACCTACAACCGCTATTTTGATTATACCCCGGCCGAAGTACTCGATAACAGCACCGCCAGACCCGATAACTTTATGACCCTTGACGTAGGCAACGAAGATGGTGTAAGAGAAGGCATGGGCGTGGTAAGCCCCGCCGGAATTGTCGGCATTGTGGTGAACACCTCGGCCCACTTTTCGGTTGTAATGAGCATATTGAACAAAAACTGCAAAGTGAGCGCCATGCTGAAAAAAAGCGGAGCCTTCGGCACCCTGAACTGGAAACCCGGAGAAACAGACATACATCATGCCCTGCTTTTGCAGATACCCATGAGCGAACAGTTAAAACCCGGTGATACAATTGTTACCAGCGGATACTCTACCATATTCCCAAAAGACATCATGGTGGGCGTGCTGGAGAGTTACAAGCCGGTACCCGAACAGTATTTTTACACCATCAACGTAAAACTGTCAGTAAAATTCAAGAGCATACGTTATGTGTACGTGATAAAAAATTTGAGAAAGGAAGAAAAAACAAGTCTGGAACAGAATACGTATAAGGAAGAGGAATGATAGTAACGGTAGTAGTAAATATAATCAGGATATTGGTTTTCATCCTGCTGCAGGTTACCATAATCAAGCAACTTGATCTGGGCTCATATCTAAATCCGTTCCTGTATGTGATATGCATTCTTGCGCTGCCTATAAATATGAACAAAGGGTGGGTGATGTTCATTGCCTTTTTCGTAGGGCTGATCATAGATATGTTTTACAATACCATGGGAATGAACGCAGCCGCATCGGTGTTTATAGCCTACTGCAGGCCGGCAGTGTTGCGCATTTATGCTCCCCAGGGAGGATATGAGCCTACGGCAAACCCTACCATACAATCATTGGGACTAAACTGGACAATAAGTTATTACGGAACTTTGGCACTGCTGCACCATCTCCTGCTTTTTTTTCTCGAGGCGCTCACATTTTCCTATTTTTTTGAGACTCTGGCAAAAGCCATTGTGAGCAGTGCTGCAACAACTGTACTGATACTGATAAGTCTTTTGTTAATGCAAAAAAACCCCCTGAAGTGAACCGCACCTTTTCCGAGAGGAAGTTAGTAATCATAGCCATATTCATAGCAACCGGGCTCGCCTGCATTGGACGGCTGTACTATATGCAGATTATAGACGACAGCTACAAGCTGGATGCCAGCAACGAAGCATTCAGGCATGTAACCCAATACCCGCCGCGCGGATGTATTTTCGACCGCAACGGTAAACTGCTTGTAACTAATGAGGCAGCTTACGACATACTCGTGGTACCATCGCAGGTAAGAGACATTGATACCGCATCGTTCTGCAACGACCTCGGCATAAAGAAAGATGACTTTATAAGCGGCATTAAAAAAGCAATCGTGCTGAATACGGCCACACACCCCTCCGTTTTTCTGAAGGAAGTAACCCCCGAAATATATGCCTCGTTCGAGGAGAAAATGTATAAATACCACGGCTTCAGCGCACAGGTGCGAACCATAAGAAAATACCCTATGAAGATAGCCCCGCACCTGCTTGGCTACATCGGTGAGGTAAGCAAAGAATTATGCGCCCGTAATCCGAAATACAAGGAAGGCGACTATATTGGCATAAGCGGCATGGAAGAATCGTATGAAAGCGACCTTGGCGGAATAAAAGGCGAGAAAATAATGATGATGGACGCCATGAACCGCGAAGTGGGCGAGTACAAAAACGGCAAGTATTCCAAACCGCCCGATCCGGGAGAAAACCTTACCTGTACGCTTGATGCCGCCTTACAGGCATACGGCGAAAAACTAATGGCGAATAAGGCAGGAAGCATTGTGGCAATTGAGCCGGCGACGGGTGAGATACTGGCTCTTGTCTCCAGCCCCGAATACGACCCAAATCTACTCATAGGCAGCGTACGCGCAAAAAACTACGCCAAACTTGCCGAAGACACCCTTACGGTACCGCTGTTCAACCGCGCCCTCATGGCTCAATACCCGCCCGGCTCCACATTCAAACCCATTGAAGCGCTTATCGGACAGCAGGAGGGAACACTAACCCCCCAGACCAGCTATTACTGCCCCGGCGCCTTCATTATGGGCAGCAACGTACATATTGCCTGCGATTCGCGGCATGGGTCGCTGCAGCTGCAGGATGCCATTGCTAAATCATGCAACACATATTTCTGCAACGTGTTTGTGGCAATGATGAATAACCGGAGTTATGGAAGCACTGAAGAAGCCTTCGAAGCATGGAGGAAATACGTCCTTGGCTTCGGCTTCGGCGCCCGGCCCGATATTGATTTGCCGAGTGCGCTGCGCGGCAACGTTCCGGCGGCGAGCCATTACGACAAAACATTTGGCGAAGGACGCTGGAAGGCAGGCACCATTGCCTGGCTCGGCATAGGGCAGGGCGAACTGGAGGTAACACCCCTGCAACTGGCCGACGAAGCAGCTATCATTGCCAACAGGGGGTACTACATCACACCGCACGTGGTTAAAGGGATTGGCACTAAAGCGGGTCCGGCCAAAAAATACACCTTGAGGCATTATGTACCCGTCGACGAAAAATATTTCCAGATAGTGGTGGATGGCATGAGCGACGTGGTATCGGGCGGAACGGCGGCGGCAAGCAAGATACCTGGTATAATAATGTGCGGCAAAACAGGCACCGCCCAAAACCCTTACGGCCGAGATAACTCCCTGTTTATAGCCTTTGCACCTAAGGATACGCCCCGCATTGCAGTAAGCGTGGTCGTGGAAAGGGGAGGATGGGGAGCCGACTGGGCGGCGCCAATAGCCAGCCTGATGATAGAAAAATACCTGAACGGCACAGTTAAAAGAACCGACCTGGAACAACGCATGATGGAAGGCAACACGCTGAATTACCTGTTACAGGAAAAAACAGAACCCAAAGCATTTAAAAACTCTGCAAGCGCAGAAGCTAAACGCAAAAGAAGCAAACCCAATAAGCATTAGAAGTGAACCAACCGCAAATATACCGCGTCCAAGCGCCAGTTATAGTTTAACATGTCAGACCGCCGCCATAACATTTTACGTTATACAGACTGGTTTACGATAAGCCTGTATGCTTTGCTGGTTATTATCGGGTGGCTCAACATTTATTCTGCCGTTTATAACCCTGCCCACCCCTCGGTTTTCGATACATCGCAGCGTTATGGAAAACAAATAATATGGATACTCACAGCCTTTTTGCTGGCCTTTTTCATCATGCTTACCGAGGCAAGTTTCTTTTCCGTCTTCGCTTATATGTTGTACGGCATAGCGCTGCTCTCGCTTGTGGCCGTCATATTTGTCGGCAGAAATGTAAAAGGCAGCCACTCCTGGTTTCATATCGGCACCGTAAGCATTCAGCCCGCCGAGCTGGGTATTTTTGCAATTAATCTGGGGCTGGCCAAGTATTTGAGCGGCGAAAATGTTAAAATAAAAAAGGCCGGAACCCTCATGCGTACCCTTGCCCTGCTTTTTATACCCATGCTTGCCATAGTGCTGCAAAACGAAACCGGTGTGGCCGTTACCTACGTTTCATTTGTTATAGTGCTGTATCGCGAAGGTATGTCAGGCAGTATTCTGCTAGCCTTGATGTTCGCAGCCTTGCTTTTTATAATGGCTCTGGTGGGCAGCAAACTTATACTTACCGGGATACTTGCCGGCATTGCAGCTGTTGTATTCCTGATTTTTACACGCCGCAAAACCAGAGACCTTTTCCGCATTGGCGGAATACTGATATTAAGCGTGGGTATTTTGTGGGGCGCCGATTACGGTCTGAAGAAACTTGAACCCCACCAACGCGACCGTATCGAGGTGTTTCTGCACCCCAATGCAAACAAGAGCAAACAGGGGTATAACCTCAACCAGGCAAAAATAGCCATAGGTTCAGGCAGCTTTTGGGGAAAGGGATACCTTGAAGGAACCCAGACCAAGTTTCATTTTGTGCCCGAACAGGCCACCGACTTCATCTTCTGCACCCTTTGTGAGGAATGGGGCTTTGCAGGAGCATCGGTGGTTATCTTCCTGTTCATTGTATTGCTCATACGCATTGTTATGCTTGCCGAGAGACAGCGGTCGCCCTTCAGCCGTATTTATGGCTATGGAGTGGCTTCCATTCTGTTTATTCACATAGCCATCAATACCGGAATGACGCTCGGAATAGTTCCGGTTATAGGCATACCCCTGCCCTTTTTCAGTTACGGGGGCTCGTCGCTGTGGGCGTTTACCCTGTTGCTTTTTATCTTCCTCCGGCTGGATGCAGACAGGCTTCAGATATTGAAATAATAAAGGCCTTGTCGGGTAGTTTAGTCTCTCTGCCTTCAACCTATTATCAACTCTTAACTATATTTGCAATTCCACAAACCGCTACCGATGAAAGAACAGGATATGGTATTCATTCACCCGACAGCTATCGCAGACGAAGGCTGCCATATAGGCGAAGGTACCAAAATATGGCATTTTTCGCACATTATGAAGGGAAGTGTGATCGGTAAAAACTGCAACATCGGGCAGAACGTGGTTATTTCGCCGGAGGTGAAGCTGGGCAACAACGTAAAGGTGCAGAACAACGTATCCATATATAC
>JABEUT010000053.1 GCA_013044305.1 Bacteroidia bacterium | reverse complement strand
GTGTATATTACTATGTGATAAAGACCACCTGCGGAAGCAGCAACGGCGAGAAGAAGGGATTCGTGGAGGTATTGGGAGAGAAGTAACATCGAAACGAATAATAGCACAGATACAAGACATTGTATCCTTTGCCTGGATGGTTTCCTTATCCTGTCAGAATAATTTGGTTACCTCATAACACAGCGCCGCAATAGCCGACGACACGGGTATGGTAAGTATCCATGCCCACACTATACGGCGGGTAACACCCCACCTTACGGCCGAGAAGCGTTTGCGCGCCCCAACACCAACAATGGAGCCAGTGATGGTATGGGTGGTGCTTACGGGTATACCGAAGAAAATGGTGGAGTACAGGGTAAGCGCTCCCGCCGTTTCAGCGCAAAAACCCTCAAAAGGACGCAGTTTGGTTATCTTCTGTCCCATGGTTTTAACTATCCTCCATCCGCCGAAAAGGGTGCCGAAAGCCATGGCAATCTGGCAGAGTATCACAGCCCAGAAGGGCAAGCCGGCGTTGGCCGGAATTGTTTTATTTACGATAAGCGCCATCCATATTATGCCCATCGTTTTCTGGGCATCGCTGCCGCCATGACCGAGACTGAATGCGGCAGATGACAGGAACTGGAGCCGCCGGAACAGGCTGTCTATCTTGGAAGGATGCGCCTTACGAGCTATCACCTCCACAAGCGAGGAGATGATATACGAAAGAACCATGCCCACCAGTGGTGAAACAACAATGAAGATAAGTATCTTATCTATTCCTGAAAAGATAATGGCTGAAATGCCTCCTTTGGCAAGGGCTGCACCCACTACCCCGCCCACCAGAGCGTGCGAGGAGCTTGTGGGCAGGCCCAGATACCAGGTCAGTATGTCAACAATTATCGCACCTATCAAACCGCTTGCCACCGAGGTAAGATCCATGTATTCGGGATGAACTACCCCTTTACCCACTGTGGAAGCCACGTGCAGGCCGAAGACGAGGAATGCTATAAAGTTGAACAAGGCAGCCCACACCACGGCTATAACGGGGGTGAGCACTTTTGTAGACACCACCGTGGCTATGGAATTGGCGGCATCATGAAACCCGTTCAGGAAATCGAACAGCAGGGCCAGAAGGATAATGAAAATAAGCAGGGTCATAATAATTCATTTTCTTATGGCAAGCCACTGATTGCCTGCTTCCGGCTTAGCAGAAGGACAGGATGGTTCCATCATACGTTTTTAACTATAATTGCCTCGAGAACATTAGCTGCATCCTCGCACTTGTCGGTTGCGGTTTCAAGAACCGAAAGAACCTCTTTGCTTTTCAATATCTCAATGGCGTTCACCTGATTGTCGAAAAGGCTTGCTATGGCGGTGTCAAAAATATCGTCGGCATGGTTTTCGATGCTGTTTATGCGTACACAGGCGGCTTTAATGATATCGGCATTTTTAAGGTTCTTCAGCCCCGATACTGCGGTATGCAACTCTTCAGCGGCTTTTTCGAGCAGCTCGGCAAGCCTTGATATGGTTGAATCGGGCAGCGACAGCTTGTACATCTCCATACGTTTGGCAGAGCCGTGTATGAAGTCTGCCACATCGTCGAGCGCCGAAGTGAGGGCGTGTATGTCTTCGCGGTCGAAAGGGGTGATGAAGGTGGTGCCCAGTTCAATAAAAATTTCATGCGCAACACTATCGCCGATATGCTCAAGCTTTTCTATCTCCCTCAATATATCCTTTCTTTTTAGCCCATCGCGCTCGTTCACCATCTGCACAAGCGCCTTTGCAATCATCACCACGTTGCCCGAAGCCTTTTCAAACATCGGGAAGAACTTCCTTTCCTGCGGTATGAGAAACTTGAAAAGGTTGGCCATATTTTGATAAGGGTATTAGGTTTGTTTTTTTAATATCAGCCACAAGGCGGATACGCAAATAGAAATGCAAAGAAAGAGAAAAAATTAATATGGCTGCCTTGCCGGCCCGAACACTTTCATTTACAGCTGTGCAAGTTTCCGACTCTCCTGCCTCTTTACAGGCAGAGCTCCGCGGCTTCATGTCATTCACCTTCTTTTCACGCCTGCTGCCATTCGGAGTTCATCGTTATTATTGTATCTTTGCGCCTCATTTATTTTACGGTGGCTGTAGCTCAGATGGTTAGAGCATCAGATTGTGGTTCTGAGGGTCGTGGGTTCGATCCCCATCAGCCACCCGGAGGCAAAGCGGAAGCAAAACAGGATTCTCCGCTTTGTTTGTTTTTCGGATTCGCCGCACTGCGGCACGTAACAGGAAAAAAAGCCCCGGCAGGGCTGCATGTGTAAAACTATGCAAGGCCGCGATTCAAATATAAAGTCAGAAGCAAGGGTACACGCCCATCCTGTCGTATTCCTGTTTCTTGTTTTACCTTTCGGCATACTGGGGGGTTACGTTTCAGTAGCATTCGCGTACCTGTATTCCAGGGCAGGGGTATCCGTCGATGCCATTGCGGCATTGATAGCCGCGAGCCTTGTTCCCCATATATTCAAGTTCTTATGGGCTCCGCTGGTAGACACCACACTGTCGCTGAAAAAGTGGTATATACTTTCATGCCTTATCACCGCCGCCGGAATCCTTTCCACTATTTTTTTCCCGGTACGGGAGTCGAGTCTTGCCCCGCTCACCTTTATCATGGTAGTTGCAAACACTGCCGTTTCTTTTTTGGGCATCGCCACCAACGGGCTTGCCGCGCACGACACGCCGGAAGAGATGAAGGGCAGGGTTGGAGGTTATTCGCAGGCGGGCAATCTTGGCGGGGCGGGTTTAGGCGGTGGTGCGGGCCTCTGGCTTGCTCAACATTTAACTGCCAGCTGGATGCCGGCAACCATCATTGCCATAAGCTGCCTTGCCTGCTGCACAGGGTTATTTTTTATTAAAGAACCGCCCGCATCGATACGGAGTGGTAAAGCACTTGAAACAATAAGCAACCTCTTCAAAGACTTATGGGTAACCATAAAAGCGAGGCTTGGCTTTCTGGCGCTTTTCCTCTGTTTTCTGCCGCTTGGCACCGGGGCTGCCTCAAACCTGTGGGCCGCCATTGCTACTGATTGGAAGGCGAGCAGCAATACGGTGGCTTTGGTTACTGGTGTTATGGGCGGCATAGTTACAGCGGCAGGCTGCCTAGCCGGAGGATGGATATGCGACAGGATGAACAGGCAGCGGGCATATATGATATTTGGGCTGATGCAGGCCGCATGTGCGGCCGGAATGGCTTATTCGCCCCGCACCGAAATCATGTATATTATATGGACAACAGTGTATGCCTTCACGCTCGGCTTTGCATACGCGGCATTCAGCGCTTTTGTTTTTGAGGCCATAGGCAAGGGCGCCGCAGGTACCAAATTCACCGTTTACGCGTGTCTTTCAAATATACCCATTTATTACATGACCCTGCTTGAAGGCTGGGGGCATTCCCATTACGGTGCAAAAGGTATGCTACTCTTAGAGGCCTTAGCGGGCCTTGCCGCGGTACTGTTATTTATGGGGCTGCTTACGGTGACAAAGAAACCGGAGGCGGAAGGGGTAGCAGGTTAATTGAAGACCGGTACCTTTCTTTCATTTTCGCCTAATCCAGATTAAACCACGAATCCATCTGCTTGCTTACTTTTTCGCGGTGGTGCAGGTGGGTAAATTCGTTGGTATGCGGGTCGTATTTGTAATCCTTAGCCCAGGCTTTGTAGTTCGAGGCAAGACTTTCGATGGAATTGCATATAAACGAAACATCCTCATTGCTCATGGTGGGATGAAGCGAAAGGCGTATCCATCCGGGTTTCAGGGAGAGGTTTCCTTTATGCACCTCCTGTGTTATTTTTCTGGAAAGCCCCTGTGATACATGCAGCAGATAATGCCCGTAGGTTCCGGCGCAGGAACATCCGCCCCGCACCTGTATCCCGAACCTGTCGTTCAGCAGTTTTACCCCAAGATTAAAGTGCAGGTCATCAATATAAAATGATATTACACCCAGCCTTTCCCTGATGTGTCCGGCAAGGATGTGGAGATTGTCTATTTTCTCAAGCCTGCCGAATACGTATTCCACCAATTCCTTTTCCCGCGACCGTATGTTTTCCACGCCCATCTCTTCCTTAAGCCTGATACAGAGGGCTGTTTTAATGGTTTGAAAAAAGGGCGGCGTTCCTCCGTCTTCCCTGTCTTCAATATCATCAATGTATTCGTGTTCCTTCCAGGGGTTGGTCCATTTAACGGTGCCTCCGCCCGGATGATCGGGAGTGGCGTTGTGGTATAGCTGCGAGGTGAAGATGAGTACGCCGGGAGTACCTGGTCCGCCCAGGAATTTATGGGGTGAAAAGAATATGGCGTCCAAATATTCTTCGGCATCTGCCGGGTGCATGTTTATGCCTGCATACGGGGCGGAGCAGGCAAAATCAACAAAGCAAAAGCCCTTGTTGCGGTGCATTATTCCGGCAATTTTATGGTATGGTGTTTCAATGCCAGTAACATTGGAGCATGCGGTAACCGAGGCAATTTTTATCTTCCTTCCGTTGAATTTTTTCATCAGTTCCTGCAAGTGCTTTAGATCCACAAGTCCTTCAGGGGTAGGGTCAATTATCTCAACCTGCGCTATGGTTTCGAGCCATGACGTGTGGTTGGAGTGGTGTTCCATGTGGGTAAGGAATACCACAGGCACATCCTCCTCTTTCAGGTGAATTTCTTTCCTGAAGTTATCGGGTAGCCTGAACCCCAGTATGCGCTGGAACTTGTTGATGACGCCCGTCATGCCGCTGCCCGACAGGATGATGCGGTCGGTACCGGAGGCATTGACATGTGCCTTGATTATGGCGCGGGCCTTCTTATAAGCCTTAGTCATGGTGGTTCCGGTAACCGATGTTTCAGTGTGCGTGTTGGCGATATAGGGTCCGAAATCCTTTACCAGTTTCTCCTCAATGGGATGGTAGAGCCTTCCGCTTGCCACCCAGTCGGCATAACAAATCTTTTTTATCCCTTCGGGCGATTCAAACTGAAAATCGTTGCCTACAATTCCCTGCCTGAATTTTCGGAAATGTTTTTCGAGGTTCATTTCGCTAATTTCGGCTGCTTTCATAATTGTAAACGATGGTTCTTCATATTACATTAGTCAGGTTCAAAGTTAGGAAAAAGTAAGCAATATAGCGGTGCCTTTCGATATTAAGGGCGGGCTAAAGCCATTTGATAAGCACCTTGCCAACCGATTCCCTGCTTTCTACATATTCATGGGCTTTTACAATTTCTGAGGCGGGGAATATTTTTCCTATAAGCGGCTTAAAAACGCCTTTGTTGTAGAGTCCCATCACTTCTTCCATGCACCGATTAAGCACTACCGGCCTGGTGTCGGCTATGCGGAGCATGTTCACGCCTATAAGCGATTTGGATGGGATGATGAACTGGGCGGGATGATAGAAGCCAAAGGCAAGCCCTGTTTTAATCTGATGGAAAATGCTGAAACTTCGGCTCATTTCAGCGGCGCCGAAACAGATTATCCGGCCGCCCGCACTCAACAGCCGTATTCCGTCTTTTACGTACCTGCCTCCAAGGGAATCAAAAATGGCATCGAGGCCTCCGGGCGCGTGATTTTTTATAACACTCCTGTAATCATCCTTACGGTAATTAATGGCATATTGCACCCCTGTTTTATTGAGCATTTCCACCTTTACGGCGGAGCCCGCCGTTGCAAACACGGTGCATTTTTTATACAAGGCATATTGAACCAGGGCGGTACCTACTCCTCCGGCGGCGGCATGAATCAGCACCGAATCGCCTTCGTGCAGGTTGATGGCTTCGGCGCTGCAGTAGAATGCAGTCACGTATTGCGTGGTAAGGGCGTCGGCAAACGCTCCATCGAGGGCATCGGGTATCTTTACCACCCCCATTCGGCTGGCAGCCACATATTCCGAATAGCCGCCGAAACGGGTGAATGCAGCCACCCTGTCGCCCGGCTTCAGTCCGTTAATGTTTTTGCCCGCCGACTCTATTGTCCCCGAAACGTCGTAGCCAAGTACACAGGGTATAGGCGGCGCCTCTTTATACATGCCTTTTCGGGCAAGGATGTCGGCAAAGTTAAGTCCCGAGTATTCCACCTGAATTATTACTTCGTCGTCGGCCGGAGCAGGTTTAGGCGTTTCGCGGAATTCGAATGCCTCCGCGGCATTTCCTTTTTTGATCAGATAGATGGACTTCATGAATAATTTTTTATCCCAAAGGCAGGTTTTTCAATGCGAAAATAACGTTTTATTACTTTTGCCCTGTACCGATTGAATGAATCAACCCATGCCCTATCACACCTCCCTGCGTGCCGCCTAAGAAACATATCATTAAACCCAACAGCGCTCCAATCAGGCCGGTGCAGGGAAAGACCGTGCCGCAGGTGAGGAAAGCGCAAGCCCGTATGAAACAGGATTCGCAGGCTATGGGCCGGGGTAAAAGACGCTATCTGATGCCCTCCCTCATCGTGCTGCTCTGTTTTGTTCTTTACGGCAACACCATTAGCAATAATTATGCGCTTGACGACGATATTTATACCCGCCGGAATGTATATGTGCAGGAAGGTTTTTCCCATGTGGCTGATATTTTCGACAAAGGATCGCTTTACGGGTTTAATAAGGTTGGTGAACAGCAATACCGCCCTGTTGCATTGCTTGATTTTATGACGGAAGTACAGATATTCGGGCTGAACCCGCATGTGAGCCATTTTTTCAATGTACTTTTTTTTGCGCTCGCCTGTGCTGCACTTTACCTGCTGCTTAGGCGGCTTTTTTACAACCGGAACAAGGCAATAGCCGCAGCCATTGCCCTGCTCTACCTGTTTCACCCGATACATACCGAAGTGGTTGCCAATATAAAGAGCCGCGATGAGATACTGGGTTTCCTGTTCGGCATTCTTTCGCTGCTGCTGCTCATGAAGCATGAAGAAAAGAGCGGCGGAAAAAGAAATTATTACTTCTGGTCACTTGCGGCCTTTGCGCTGTCAGGGTTTTCGAAGGAAAACTATCTGACCTTTGCGGTAATAGCCCCGCTGATGCTGTATTACTTTACCGGCAAAGACCTGAAGCGGTGCCTCCGCCTGGGTCTGCCTTATTTCGGGATAGTGCTGTTCTACCTGCTGGTAAGGGGCGGGGTGCTCACCAACAACACCATTAGCGGCAGGCTCGATATTATTAACAACTCGCTGATGGCTGCCAAAAGCACAGCCGGCCAGCTAGCCACCGAATTCCTGATGCTTGGCAAATACATTGTTTTACTCCTGGCGCCGTATCCTTTGAGCTACGATTATTCCTACAACCAGATACCCATAGTATCGTTTGCCGACTGGAGGGCATTAGGTTCATTGATTCTTTATTTGGGTCTTGGTGCGTATGCCTTATGGAGCTTCAGGAAGAAACCGGTTTACGGTTTTGCCATCATCTACTTTTTCATAAGCATGTTCCTTACCTCCAACCTAGTGGTAAAAATAGGGTCGTCCTTCGGCGAAAGGTTCCTGTTTGCTCCCTCGCTGGGTTACTGCATGGCGCTGCCCTTCCTTTTTACGGCAATGTTCAGAATCAATCCCTTTGAAATGAAATGGGTTCGCAAAAATTACTTTTATGCAGCAACAGGTGCAGTGCTTATTGCCTATGCCGCCATAACCATACCGCGCAACCGCGACTGGAAAGACAACTACACCCTGTTTACAGCCGATATAACACATGCAGCCAACAGCGCCAGAGCGCATGAGGCGCTGGCAAGCGAATACAGGGTACAGGCCGAAAATGAAACCAACCCGCAGCAGAAAGGGCGCTGGTTCGAACTTTCGATCGGGGAGTTCCATAAGGCTTTGGCAATTTACCCCGATGCCGATACGTATTATAATTTGGGGGTAAGTTATTACGAAGCGGGCATGCCCGACAGCGCCCTGGGCGTTTACCTGAAAGCCTTAGAGGTGAACCCTGCTTACACCATGACGTATAACAACATCGGGGTAATATATTTTAACAGAAGACTGTACGACCAGGCCATAGGCTATTTTGAAAAGTACTATCAGGCGGACACCACCAATATGCAGGCGCTGATGAATATAGGCGCCGCCTACCAGAATGAAGGCAACGGTACAAAAGCGATGGAATACTACAATATGGTGCTGAAGCGGGATCCTAACAATGCCGGGGTACTAGCCAACATTGCAAAAATGAAGCAAAAGCCTTAAGAATACAGAGGAGGGAAAAAAATAAAAGGTTGCACATTCAGGCTATGTTTTTGCTTGAGTAAAATCATTCGCTTTGCCGGCTTATTGTTGTATTTTTAACCCCATTAATACCATTAACCATGATGAAGCCGTTCATTTTTACCGACCCTTTGCTTTTAGCTGAATTAAACAAGTATTCCCGCACCAAAACCTTTGAAAAGGATGCGGTTCTCATTTACCCCGGCGACGAAATAACCTACCTGCCGATAGTACTCAAGGGAAGTGTGCGGGTTATAAGAGAGGATTCCGGGCTGAAAGGGCAGTTCCTGTATCACATCCTTGCCGGACAAACCTGTGCCATGTCGCTCACCTGCTGCCAGTCTGGGAAAAAGAGCATGATAAAAGCGGTTGCCGAAGAACAAAGCGAGGTAATGCTGGTATCCGTTAAAGAAACTGAAGGATGGTTTATTTACCCCGAATGGAGAAGCTTTGTAAGCGAGTCGTACGGCTTACGGCTTAAAGAGCTGCTGGAGGTAATAGACCTGATAGCATTCAGCAACATGGATAACCAGTTGTTCCACTACCTGAACCAGAGGGCCAGGGCAAACAATACAAACGTATTGAAGATTACCCATCAGCAAATTGCCGATGAACTGCACACGCACCGCGAAGCGATAAGCCGCCTGCTACGTATTATGGAGGAAAAGCAGATCGTGCGTCTTGGAAGGAACAGCATAGAGCTTTTGCAGTATTATGTATCAAATGTACCCGACGGCAGAGAGACTTAGTATTAATTTCGCATAAAATTACATTACAATGAAAAAGAACATGCACACCATCGACCGTCTTTTAAGAATACTTATTGCAGCCGCAATAGTTATTCTTTATCTGACCCATGTTATCGGCGGAACACTGGCAACAGTGCTTCTGATTGTTTCGATAATCTTTATCGCCACAAGCTTTGCAGGCTTTTGTCCTCTCTACACCGTATTCAGGATAAACACCGCAGGCAAGCACAAACCCGAACAGGCAACCGGCAAAAACTAAAACCTTAATATGATGAATGTATTCAGAAAAATGTTTGGAATGGAGCCCCAGCCCGATCTGGCAACCCTTGTGAATGAAGGAGCCATTATACTCGATGTGCGCAGTAAAAGCGAATATGCATCGGGCAATGTGAAAGGATCTATGCACATACCGCTTGACCAACTCGGCAACAATTTACACCGGTTCAAGAATAAGGAACAGGTGATTATAACCTGCTGTGCATCCGGTATGAGAAGCGGTGTGGCAAAAAATATGCTGCGGCAGAAC
Source organism: Bacteroidia bacterium (assembly GCA_013044305.1). Lineage (GTDB taxonomy): Bacteria > Bacteroidota > Bacteroidia > JABEUT01 > JABEUT01 > JABEUT01. The sequence goes on along the minus strand of JABEUT010000053.1, from coordinate 5,728 downwards.
GGCTTCACCCGTGTATACAACGGCGGATCGTGGCACGGGTTAAGGCATCTGGACAAAAAGTAAGCCTTATGTATAAGGCAGTTGATTCTTCAATCTGAAAAAGCAGAGAATGAAAGGAAACCGGAACATGAAAAATGTCATACCGCTTTATGACGGAAGACATGGCGGATTGCTCCGGATTGTACTTACTTTACTTTCAGAAAACAAGATAATGCTTGCCCCGTAAGGCAAAAATTAAATAAGCAGTCCCGTAAGACTGTACAGATTAACCGCCCCGTAAGGCGCATCTGAAACGATAAAGAACCGCCCGGAACAGGGCCGGGTTCTTTATCCTTTTTTATATGCCATCGCCAACAGGCATATTCAATTAAAGCCGTGCTTTCTTGCAAAATCCCCTGACTGTTACAGCATAAGAGAGACAGCGCAGCCAATCGTCATTTTTTTGTATTTTAGCACTGTTTTAGGCCATACAAGGCGGCAAACCGAATAATATAATTCTTAATTAAACAATTATGGAAGGATCAAGCCCAAGTGCAAACAATACTTTTGATAAAGCCGAAAAGGTGAAAAAGAACATGCGCGGCTATGCCGAAAAATCGAAGGATACTATTCAGGAAATGATAGACTCAAGCATCCGGATTCTGGAAAACGCCATGGATGAAAATTCCAAGACCCTCGAAAACTTGAAAGGCAATTACGGCCTGCCCGGCACCATGAAAGATTCGGCAGGCAACGTAAAACAATCGCTTAACAAATCGGTAAAGCTTGCCGAAGACACCTTCGACAACATTATAAACTCCTATACGAGGCAGATGGAGCAGATTGTCGATTTCAACACCAAACTGGTTGACCTGGTTAAAGAAGCCAATCCGGATAACGCCGACAGGTTCCTGGAACTCATTAACGAGAATTTTGAGCGTACACGCAATGCCGCGGCAGGCAACACCAGAGAAATCCTTGACCTGTTCAACAAGCACTCCAGTCTTACCTTCGCCTTTAACGAAAAATTTGCCAAAACAGTTAATTTGCAGATTGACAACCTGTTCGAAACTCAAAAAAACAGCCTGAACAAGTTTACCAACTGGGCAGCCGAGTGGTGGAAAGAATAACTGTCGGTTCTGATAAATTACCAGCGGCCATTAAAAAAGACGAGCGCTTGATGGGAATGCCAGTGTAAATTTACTCCCTTCATTTTCCCTACTTCTGAAAGTGACGTTGCCACCTAACAGTTCCATGTATCGTTTTACAATAATTAGACCTAAGCCCGTACCCTGAATAGTCTCCGCATTGTGCGCCCTGTAGAAAAGGGTAAAAATGTGCTTTTGGTCGTTCTCGGGTATCCCTAATCCGCAATCTGTTACCTGTAGTTTTACCAGCCCGCCGCTTACTTTTGAGCTAACACTTATCACTGCTCCTTCGCCCGAATATTTGCAGGCGTTGGAAATTAAATTGGAAAGGGCGTTTATAACAATTTTCCTGTCCTGAAAAATCTCCTTTTCGCCCTCATGAGTAAATATTATCGTTTGCCCTTGTTTCAGGTTTGGCCTGTACTCCTCGGTGAACATGGCTATCACATCTTCCAGATTGAACAGTTCGTTGGAAACAACCGTTTTGCCCTTCTCCATTTTTTCAAGCGACAGGAAATCATTCAGTATTTCGGTAAGGTTATCAACCGAAGTCCTTATCCTTTTGAAATGCTTAATCATTTTTTCGCCGCAGTCTTCGCCTGCATATTTTTCGAGCAACGCCAGACTCGACAGTATGGTTGCCAGTGGTGTCCTGAATTCATGCGATGCCGTGGAAACAAATTGCGATTTCAGGTCGTTGACCGCCTTTTCCCTTTCCAGGGAATTTGTCAGTTCGAGGGTTTTGCCCCGCACCCTTTCTTCAAGCAAATCATTCAGCCGGATTAATTCCTCCTGAACCTTCCGCTTTTCGGTTACATCTATCAGCGATGAAATGATAAAATTTTCGCCATGCAATTCTATAAGCTCGGCGAAGAGCAGCAGGAATACAGCCTCGCCCTGTTTTGTACGGTAAACTATTTCGTATTGCCCTACTTTTCCATTTTCGCTAATCATACGGAGTATCTTGCTGTGTTCGCCAGGCGGGGCAAAATCATAGATTCCAAGCCCGTCGATGGTTTTATCTATCAACTCGGAGCGCTCGAAACCGAGAAGCTCGCAAAATCTTTTATTCACCTCAATAATCTTTCCTGTGGCGAAATTGGTAATGGCCTGTGCTGCGGCATTTGACTGGAATATTTTGGAAAACCGCTCTTCCGATTTTTTAAGCTCCTCGTGGTCGCGCATTTTGCCGGTAATATCCCTGTATAATACCGCTATACCGTCGTTATGCGGAAAAACACGAACCTCTACCCACACATCGGCTACCACACTCTTCGACTCAAATACCTCCGGCTGCCTGCTCTGCATCACGCTCCGGTACACGGCTCCGGGCTTGGTACCTACCAATTCGGGCACAGCCTCCCAAAGCACCTTTCCGATTAGGCTTTTTGAATATCTTGAGTCGCGAAATATCTGTTCTACATTTCTATTCACATACTGCAGCCTCCAGTTGCCGTCAATGATAATAAACGCATCCGTTATGCTTTCAAGAAGGCTTTTTAGCTGCTCCCTCTCATCCATCACCATTTTGCCGTTTATATTTTTTAAATTTATCACGCCTGAATTTTTGTCAAATAAACCATAAAAAAAAATCATAGGTGGATAAACCAATCACACTTTTTTATGATATTTATCATCTGAACCAGACGGGGCGGGCAAATAATAGTGTTGAAGGCGCGGCATTATAATCAAATAATTTTATGGCTTCCGTTAAGATTTTGAAATTTGTGTGTGAAGAATTGGGAGATAATTTAATTCAGGCTTTATTTTGACTTTAATCATCAGTGCTGTAAAACCGCTCTTCTATATTGCATCAATTACCGGTTCCGATGTCAGTTAATCCGGTTAAAATATCTGACATAAACGATTTGGCCGCGCAATACGGCACAAACATTGAGAACGGGCTTGCTTCTGCCAGCTATAGAGCAACAGCGTTGTAAAGGGAAAATGTGGTTAGCCTTTTAAATCTTAAGAAAGGGATTTTAAAAAAATGCTAAAAATAATAGCAACATAATGCTTGAGAACGAGCATAATCGGGCAAAAGCAGACAAAACCACACAAAAGCGAACAAAATCGAACATCAGCGGGCTACAATTTACAACTTTCGAACAATTTGCTTGCTGGACTGCGACAAATATTGATAGTTTGGGCAATTGGTCTATTAGCAGGAGTAGAAAAAAGCTATAGAGTAAACGGAAATAAGCAATGTGCGATTTATGCAAAGTTATTCCTTAGTTATATAAAACAATTAAGCCAGAACAACACCATTTTTGCAAAGTAATTAATAAAAACCCCGAAATCGGGAATAAAATCAAAAAACATGTCAGCAGAAACAATGGAAAAGAAAGAACATTCAAATGGTTCTTCAACCGAAAACAACAAAGGAATCGAGAACCACAAAAAAGCTGCTAAACACCATGAAGAAGCCGCAAAGCATCATCATGAAGCAGCTAAACATCATGAAGCAGGAAACCATGATAAAGCCTTTGAGAGCACAATAAAGGCTTATGGCCATCATTGCCTTGCAAATGAAGCTCAAAGAGAGGATCTAAAACACCATGCTTTGAACAAATAGGATTGTTTTAGTTTCATTTTAAAGTGTAAAAGCGCCAAATAGTTGTGGCGCTTTTACTTTGTCTCATGGAATGGTTTTAATCTGCTCAATCAATCTTGAAAACGGCATCGTAAAGTATGCAGGTGCAAACAGGCCACTTTGGATTATCCGCAAAGGGCAGACAACAATTGAACATATTAAACCCACCAAAAATGCTATTGGCGGATTCACAAGAGATAATCAGCACTTTGAAACGCATGAAGTAGAACTCCGCAAAGGCGATACCTTTTATATATTTTCAGACAGGTATGCAGACATATTTGGTGGGCACTCAGGGAAAAAGATAATGACAAAGAAATTTAAAGAAATATTACTCCGTATTCATGATAAATCCATGCCTGAACTGGAAGAGTATTTAGAGTATTTTGTTGAAAACTGGAAAGGGGCTATGGAGCAGGTGGATGATATTTTAATCATTGGTGTGAGATTGTGAAATTTAAGAGTAGAATGAATCAAAGAACAGGATAGGCTTGAGCAATTTTGGTGCCCATTTTATAATGTACTGTATTTTGTGCGCTAAAGCAAACATTGCTTGAGGATTCAAATAATAAAATAATATCGGAGCCTCCAAACTGAAAATACGACAACTCCTCTCCCTTACGTAATGTAACACCTACTTCTGCAGAAATTATAACGGAGGATACCTGGCACATTCCTATAGGCAAAACTGCTACAAGGCCTATAAGGGTTTCTAAAACTATAAGCCCTCTGCTATGAGCAAATTGATACCCCGGCGCATCTGGAGCCGAATACTTTTGTTTAAGATGCAGTGAGTGTTTTCCCTCACTGCCTTCTATAGGTAAAGCTTCTACCTCTAAGTACACCTGGCCCTGAATAACTCGCGCTTCTAATACTTTACCCCCAACAGGTGCATGTTGGCGATGATAATCTGTTGGGCTTAGAAAGGAATGCATAAAAAGTCCATTTTCAAAACGATCCTTATAAGGGCTGCCTTCAAGCAGCTCGTTTACTTTCCAATTCAGCTTTTTTACTGTAACATGTGAATCTTTTCTTATCTCCCATTGGCCTCCAAACGTAGAATCTGCTGGCATAACAATTACTGATTGGTCAGATATTGCGGCAATAGGCCGATAGCCAGGTTTAAAATGTCTGGCGAAAATCTGGTTGAATGATTTCCATCCCCCATGTGGGCGGGTATATTCTTTCATGTTATATGCTGGAGAGTCATAAAAAGTATGCTCAGATTCATTAGTAAGCGATTCCGGAGTATCAAGAAACAAACCTAAAGCGTTGGCATAATTTACCAGCCATTCAGAGAAAGGAGTAAGAGCAGGAGTTTTAGAATACGGAGTTATTTTGTTTTGAAGTTGCAGTACGGGCTCCTGGTCAACTATAAAATAAAAGGCACAAAGGTAATCGTTAACGTTTTCGCCGGAAGAATTCTCAGTTGGAACCCAGAATAAAAATGCATTAATCCAATTCAGGTATTGATCCAGATCTGTGACATTTTCCAAAAGTGGCACATTCTTGCTATTTGCCTGTTTAATGGCACTTGTAAAGGCATCCTTCCAATTGTTTGTATTGATGAGTTTTACTAAATCCTCTACTACCCTGTGAAATTTTGTTTCAGATGTCATACAAGCAAAGTTCTTTTATTTAGTTTTTTATACGCAAAGGGACGATAGGGATGGATGTTCAACCTTATATTTGTCTAGCATTGAATTTAGTGAATCAAGATAAGCCTTAAGGCTCCTCAATGTAATTTCAGGGACATCTTCATTTGGAATCGTCTCATGCATTTCTTCTATATATTTAGAGAGTTCAGGATACTTTTCCATGATTGTCATGGTGGTTTTCAGTATTCTTGTGTTAAATTCCCGTTCCATACTGTTTTTTAAGATGTTTTGGGTGCGAATAAGTGCGGTTTCACTTTTCACTACAAATTCATAAGCCCCATTTTTAATAGTTATAACGCAATTCTTTCACAATGCAAAAGTGCCTGCAAAAAGAATTATTCGTATTATAT
>JABEUT010000302.1 GCA_013044305.1 Bacteroidia bacterium | reverse complement strand
GGCCTTTACCCCGAACGGCGACGGACGCGATGACATATTCCTGCCCAAGGGAGAAGCCATACAGAAGTTCTCGATGTACATCTTCGACCGCTGGGGCACTATGATATATTATACCGACGACCCGAACAAAGGCTGGGACGGCACGGTGAGCGGCGGCAGCAAAATATGCCCCGAAGACACCTATGTGTATGAGATAAGCGTAACCGATAACTTTAACGGCACCCATAGCTATATAGGCAAGGTAACACTGATAAAATAAAGTCGGAAAAATTCCTGCACCGTGTGGCAGCGATAAACCGACAGGCGAAGGAAACGGTATCTTTTATTTCTTGTATCTGAACCGGAAAAGGGACAGATCGGGATGATACCGTTTCCTTCTTTTCCTTTCATAATTATATATCAGATGCCCCAGGTCGCTCATGAACGGCAATGCAAGTTTTTTATACTCGTAATTGCTTGTATTAAGAATGTCTTTCTCATTGGTATATAACAGCACCGACAAAAAGAACTCGGTGCCCGTATTCAGGTCGGCTATATAGGAGCAGTCGGAAATAAAGCCGTAAGCCCTGCCTACTATGTTGAAGGAGCGTATGGCGGTATCGGAAATGGTATCGGTGCAACCGAAGTAATTGTATTTTTTAAAGTTATCCGGAAATTCCTTTTGGCTATACTCCGGATGTTCGCTTTCACGGGGCAGCATGCTCATGTATTTATAAAGGAACCGGTAATCCTCCGGCTTTAAACCGAAACGTGATGATTTTGGAAAGCACTGCGGGAAAATGATGGACATCAGTATCCTGTTCATGCTTTCGAAGGGGATGTAATTGCAATACCTGAAATCGCGGGGCGGCAGCACCCTGCCCTTGTCCATGTAGCCTCTCCCGAGTTTGGTGCAGGCAGCACAGTTGGCAAAAGGCAGGGTATCGCAGCCGGCGGCCTGCCTGTAAATTACTGCAGACGAGTCGGCGGATAAAAAGGTGAATGAATTGGTGAACCTGTTGTCGGTGGTGTCGCATCCGCCCCCGAAGCGCTGGTTTATTTCGGCCTGGTTATAGCCCAATTCCCATAACCTGCCGTTGATGTACGCGGGCGACAGGAATTCATAAATTCGGTTGTAGGATCGGTTGTCGCTTACCAGCAGCATCTTTTTTATGTACTGGGCAATGCTCGGATACCCGTCTTTAGCCGTGGTGTCGCGGTATTCCACACACTGGCAGGCGTGCGAGCTGTCCACCACCAGCCTGGTATCGGCGGTTAAGCCGGCAATGTTCAGGCTGTCGAGCTTTTCCAGCGCCAGAGCCACCAGCGGCAACTTTACAAGGCTGGCCGGGTAGTAATATCTTTTGGATGGGGGGCATAGGTAATAGCTTTTCAGATGGGGCCTGTTGCCGCTGTCGCGGTTAATGCGGGTGTAAATAACCTGTAAGTGGTATTTTAACGGGTTATGCAGCACCTTTGCATATTTTACGGCGAATGAATCGGAATAGATAATCTTCCGGAGCAGGTTGCCCTGCTGTGCGCGGCACGTTGCTGAATTAAAAAAGAGGTACAGGAAAACGGCGGCGATGCAAAAGGTGAACCGGCAGGTATGTAAGCAGGTTGCACCGGCGCTGCCTGTGGTTTTCACTTTCTTTCTGCTTTAATAAGGTTCTGATAGTTGGTGCCCCAGTGGTAACCGAGTGAAAACGGCAGGCTTTTTACTTTATGCCCCAGCGTGTCGCCGTATGCCTGTTTCAAGTCATTCTGAAACACTCCCGAAAAATTGCTGACAGGTGTAACATATTGCCCGTAGAGCGAAATGGTCCACTTGTCCTTAGCCAGGTATTTGTAAGGTATTCCCGTATCATCTTCGAGTATGGTGGCGCTTTTGTTCAGTATAATGTTTCTTAATGTGTTGAAGTTTTTGTAATGGAGCAGGTAGGAGGCCGATTTGAGATAGGTGGTTACCTGCGGCAGGTTATTGAGCATCGAAGCCAGGGCTTTGTTGGAAGCAATGCCTTCATCAGACAGGTCGCATTTCAGGTACGAAACCACCTGCAGGGCGCTGTCGCCTTTTTTCCTGAAATACACTTTTACAAAATCATTGAAGTGAATGGCGCTGTCCTTCTTCACCGGTGTTTCGGAGCCGTCGTTGTTCAGGTGGAAGTATTTTATGTTGATAATGGTATGGTTTGTCCGCACAAGGAATACCGAAATAAGCGGCGTTGCCCCGTTCACGTTTTCGCGCTGCAAATCGGTAAGCATATTGTGGGTGATAAAATAGCTTTTTGTGAATACGTCGCTTAGTGAGGCATAAATGCTGTTCAAATAAGTTTCGATGGCAGACGGTTTCATATTCTGCATGTCGGGCAGCGAGCCTGCTCTTTCCAGGGCGAACATGGAATACCGCTTCGGGTCGGGGAAAAAATCGGCGGCATGCAGTATATCCGGTCCGCTGAACGGGTAAAACAGGTTCAGGTTGGATTTGCGTTGCGAGGCCAGCTCGGTGGCTGCCCAGGAGTTCATTTTGGCAAGCCTGTTCTGATTTAGTTGCTGCCATTCTTTATCAAAATTCTTCGAAAATTTAATCCATACGGTGTCTTTCTCAAGCGGAATAAGTTTGCTTCCCGGTTCCTGTTTCATGCCGGCGATATACCTGGCTATGTCGTTGCAGGTGCGGTCGAATGAGGC
>JABEUT010000052.1 GCA_013044305.1 Bacteroidia bacterium | reverse complement strand
TTTCATGATGGCAAAGCATATCAATTGAACATAATCGCCACAGGAGTTAAGGCAGCTCAAAATTACGTCAGCATCCAATTTTAAAATTAATTATTTTGCATGATATTAAAACGGGATTAAAAAATTCTGCCGCTTTTTAATTAACCGGACGACAACTTTAAGAGCCGGCTGTATTGTATTCCGCATCGTGCAGAGTGCCGGATCACGTAAAATGCAGTCTCTCCAATGAAATACAGCCACATGTTTCCTTCTTGACAATTGTCATGTTCCGTTTGGAGCGCTGCCCTTAAATTCGCTATTCTGTTTTAATACCTGCGCAAAAAAATAATCCTATGGCAGATACCACACTCAACCACCTCAAAATGTACAGGATGCCATTTTCGCTTGCCGATAATGCAATATCTTGGCTCGAACCTTCCTCCCAGTGCAATCTCGCCTGCGACGGATGCTACCGCGAGAACATAAAGAATGCGCACAAATCTCTTGAGGAAGTAAAGCATGAATTGGATATATTCCAGCAAAAGCGTAACACCGACTGCATCTCCATTGCCGGCGGCGACCCTCTCCTTCACCCGCAGATTCTTGACATTGTCTCCGACATCAAACGGAGGGGCCTGAAGCCGGTTATCAACACAAACGGGCTTGCCCTGAAACCGGAACTACTCAAAGAACTGAAGCGTGCAGGAGTGTACGGCTTCACCTTCCATGTGGACAGCAAACAGGGAAGGCCCGCGGAATGGCGCGGCAAAAGCGAGATTGAGCTGAATGAACTGCGCTACCATTACGCCCGTATGCTTGCCGATGAGGGCGGCATAGCCTGCTCCTTCAATTCCACCGTGTACGAGGATACATTACAGCATGTTCCCGCACTGGTAAAATGGGCTTCGGAGAATATCGATATAGTGCAGACCATGGTTTTCATATCCTTCCGTCATGTGGTGCCGGCTATGCCGTTCGACTGGTATGCGGGTGACAGGCAAGTTGAGTGGCAGAGCATTAAGTACCACTCCGATAATGCACGCAAAGTAGATATGCATTCAACCGATCTGGTAAAGGAAATACAAAAAGTGTTTCCCGATTTTGCCCCATCCGCCTACCTGAACGGAACCGAAAAAGCCGATTCGTTCAAATGGCTTGTAGCCGAAAGGATAGGAACCAAAAAGAAAATATATGGGTACGTCGGACCCAAGTTCATGGAGCTGATGATGGCGGCCCACCATTTTTTTAAGGGTAAGTATATCTCCTACCTGTCGCCTTCCCTCACCTCCAAAGGACGCCTCGCATTGCTTTTTTTGTGGCCATTTGATAAGGGCTTGCGTAATGCTTCAGCCTCTTTGCTGAAAAATCCCCTCCGGCTCTTCCTTAAGACCTATTTTCAAAACATCGCCTTCATTCAACCCATTGACTTTTTGCCTGATGGAAGGCAGAGCATGTGCGACGGTTGCCCCGATATGACTGTATGGAAAGACGAACTCGTGTGGTCGTGCAGGCTGGAGGAACTGAAAAACTACGGAACATTCATTAAATCGGTTCCAAAAGCCCAAAGCCTCTGAACCCTGCCTCCTGTTTCAGAAATTGCGCCGATATTTGCAACCTGATTTATGACTGAAAGGACTGCCATCGTCAGCGCATCGGCCGAAGAACTTGATTTATCAGGTCCTTTGTGGAAAGGCTTTGTACACAAGCCTGTAGCCGGATACCAAATCTATGAGGGAAGCCTGGAAGGCAAGCCCCTTGTAATTCTTATAACAGGCTGGGGCAAAGTAAGGGCAGCACAGGGCATTACCCTGCTGTATTGCCGCTACCGACTGTCGCAGCTTTTTTTTATAGGCGCCTGCGGCGGCATTGGCGGATGGCAAAGAGGAGATATATGCATTCCACTGCTGTTCGATTACTACGACTTTAATGTATATCCATTGCTGGAGCCCTATGCTTATCCGCCTTTTGAGCCTGACGGGTATTTGCCACTGAAAGCAGGCTCACGCACCATGAAACTTGCCGGAGAGCTTAAGGCAGAATTTAATCGGGCCTATTATGGTCTTGCACTTACGGGCGATTCCTTTGTTTCCGATGCGGAGATAATACACCGGACAGGAAAAGTAATAAAGCACCGCAGCGCTACAGTACCAATTAAGATAAAAAAAGGTAAAAGACCTTCTGCAGAATATTTAAAACTCCTGCAATTGATGAACAACAGCCCCGAAGGCGCCATAGTGGACATGGAAAGTACGGCAGTAGCCGAAACCTGCATGAACCTGAAGCTTGATTTTCTTGTAATAAGGATAGTATCCGATTGCATTGACGCAAATTCCCATACCGATTTTACAGCTTTTCTGTCCGATACCATGCCGGGGATGGTGAAAACCCTGATTAATATAATAGGCAAACACTAAACCTATGAGCACCCTGTCGATATCAGAACTGAAAGAGCTGGTTGGAAGATACAGCGATTTTCCGGTTACCGGCATCAGCTTCCTCGACCTGAACCCCTTGCTTTACCATATTGCTGCCCGCAACACGGTATCCGGCGATTTTTCGAAAAATATACCGGTGGGAGCCGGCACCATTATTGCCGCCCCCGAGGCACGGGGATTTATCTGGGGATCGATGCTTGCGCAACAACACAACATTCCGTTCATACCCATACGTAAAAAAGGCAAGCTGCCGGGAACACTGCTTGCGCAACCATACAACCTTGAATACGGCACAGGGGAGCTATTCATGCAGGCCCCGAAGCATCTGCCGGGTTTTAAAAAAGGCGCAGATGTGATTATAGTTGACGATGTGCTGGCAACGGGCGGTACTGCGAAAGCCTGTGCCGAACTCATTGACAGAATGGGCGGCAGGGTTGCCGCATTCTATTTTGTACTCGGAATAGCCGCGCTCAATGGAAAGGACATCCTTAAAAATTATAAGGCCAAGGTTCACATCACACTTGAATTTTAACCACAGGCGCAATAAGAACCAGCGCATGCCCTGAAGCGCTGAAATACTTTTGGTTTCACGCGCAGGCGCAGCAACCGATTTTTATCTCATCTTTGCACTATAATATCAACACATTTTAAAGCAAGCCCGCAGAATGCAGGAAACCATACTGATACTTGATTTCGGATCGCAGTACACCCAGCTTATAGCCCGAAGGGTACGGGAATTACAGGTTTATTGCGAAATACACCCATACAACCATGCAGCACAGGCCATTGAAAGCATTGGCAATTTAAAAGGAATCATACTTTCCGGCAGCCCCTTTTCGGTGCATGATACCCATGCACCTAAGGTGGATTTAACCCGGTTGAGCAGCACGGCACCTTTACTCGGAATATGTTACGGGGCGCAGCTAATGGCGCACCTTTGGGGAGGCAGGGTAGGCAAATCGGCAAGCCGCGAATATGGCAGGGCGCATCTCAAAATAATGGAACGGCATAGCAGCCTGATGAAAGGGATGAGCGCACACAGCGAAGTGTGGATGAGCCATGGCGATTCAATCCTGCAGCTCCCGCGCTACCCTTCGGGAGATAAGAAGAACGCCAGGATAATCGCCAGCACAGGCGATGTGAAGGCAGCGGCCTTTGGCTTCGAAAAAGAAAAAGTGTATGGCATACAGTTTCACCCGGAGGTGTACCACTCCGCCGAAGGGTTTAAGCTGCTGGGCAACTTTGTTGTTGGAGTTTGCGGCTGCAAACCCGGCTGGACCTCTTCGGCCTTTATTCAATCCACCGTTAAAGAACTGAAGAAAAAGATAGGCAATGAAAAAGCTGTGCTGGGCCTGTCGGGAGGCGTTGACTCGTCGGTGGCCGCCGTGCTGCTCAATAAAGCCATTGGCAGGAACCTTCACTGCATATTCGTGGACAATGGCCTGCTGCGCAAAAATGAATTTCAGAATGTATTGGATTCTTACAAGAACATGGGGCTTAATGTGCGGGGCGTGGATGCGAAAAAGGATTTTTACAAAGC
>JABEUT010000051.1 GCA_013044305.1 Bacteroidia bacterium | reverse complement strand
GCATCACCCCCAGAACCTCCAGCTGCTCACACTCTCCACATTCGGATTGAAAACAGGGTGGATGCTTAATACGGGAATGTAGGAATGATTTACCACCTGATGTATAACCGGACCTATTATATATTCGGAAATAGACTGCCTGTCGAGGTTGGAAGTTATGGCAATAAGATCTGCTTTCCTTTTTACGGCCTGTTCAAATATCACTTTGGTTACAAAATTCCCCTTAATGATTTCCTTTGTGGTACTTACGCCCGCTTTTTTAGCGGCGTGTTCTATCTGCTGTGCTTCAATGTTCAGCTTTTTTAAAGCCGAGGCTGTGGACTCGTATGATATGCCTACTATGTTGAGCGTGGCTCTGTATAGCTGGGCAAGGCAAAGTGCAAAATCTACCGATTCCCTTGAATGGGGCTGGTCGCAGAACGGAAGGAGTATTTCTTTAAATCCGCCCTTTGTGGTGCGTTTTTGAACGGATAGCACCGGGCAGGTTGCCTCGCTCACCACCCTGAAGGTGTTGCTGCCTACCACAAACTCACGTACTCCGCCTGTGCCGTGGGTACCCATGATGATGATGTCGGCTTTTATCTTTTTCGCTACCGATAAAATCATTTTATAAGGTGTTCCCTTCTCTAAAACATACTCAACCTTAGCAACGCCTGAATCGAGCAACTGCTTTTTCATATCCTCCATCTGTCCTTTGAGCCATGTTATTAATTCCTTTTGATATTTTTCCTGCGGTAAAATGGATTTTCCGAAGTAATCGCCGCTTTTATTGCCGAGCGGGCTGTCGAGCACGTGCAGCAATATAATTTCCGCCTTTGCAACCTTGGCCATCAGAGCGGACTGCTTCAATACCTTTTCGCCGGTTCCCGAAAAATCAACGGGGACAAGAATTTTACGAATCTTAATGGAAGCCATTATATATTGGTTTTAAAGTGTGATATAAGAATACAATAATACGTTTTTTTTCAATTTAAGCCCATTAAACCTTCCCTGCCGCCAAAAAGAATTATGCAGTAGAACAGCCGCAAAGGGCTTGGCTGTTCAATTTGGCTGAAACCTTCAGGTTTTAACCGGAGCTTCTTCTTTAAGTGAAACACGGCGGCTGCTCTCGGAGTATTCGGCTTTGGTAAAAATAAGGGCAAGCATCATGATAAGGCTTGAAACAATGATTATGAAATATAAGATTCCGTTATCAAACAAAGGAGTAAGATAACGCGCCGGTATGCTGTAAAAAAGAACAACGGTAACTAGCCCGCGGGGCGCAATGAACAGCTCGGGGAATACATTTTTACGCGATATGAAGGAGAGAAAGATAAAACGCACAAACAGGATGCTGGCAACAATAACAGCGCCGGTTATAATTACATCTGTATTGAGGAGTGAATATACATTCATGGTATAACCAAACAGAATGAAGAAGAAGGTGCGGATAAGAAATGCCGATTCGGCGGTGAGCAGCTTTAGTTCGGCTGTAACGGCCGACATCTTTTCCAGATGAAGCACATTTGCCAGCCTGCCCCTGATGTAATATTTGCTGCTATTGAGCATTACCCCGAAAACAAGAATGAGCAACAGGGAAGGAAGATGAAATATTTTGGCAAGCGTATAGATGAGGGTGAGTATGGCAAAGATGAGGAAGGATTTGATTTGCGCGCTGATTTTGTTCAGCATAAATATAAGCAGGGCGGAACTTGCCAGCGAAATTAGAATGATGATGATGAAATTGATGAAGAACTGCAGGTAGGAATTCATGGTTAACACCTCGTCAACAATTACAAAATTGAAAACCATAATGCCAATGATGTCCGAAATAGTTGATTCATAAACAATAAACTCAACTTTGCGCTCCGATAACCATTTTACGGAAGGAATGGCAATGGAGCTGCTTATTATTCCCATTGGTATGGAATAAATGATGGAGGTGGTAAGCGGCATAGCCTTGTAATAGTGAAGCAGCAGCACAATCAGGGAGCAGGTGCCGGCTATAATAAATACGGAGGCAAGAATAGATTTACTTATCAGGGGAAGTTTTTTGCGGGTGGCATCCAGATCCAGCGCGGCTTCCAGCACAATCAAAATAAGGCCCATTTCGCCGAAGATATTAAGGAGTACCGGTACGTTTGGAATCTGCACCAGGAATTTAACGGCAATAAACCGCAACCCGATGCCTGTTGCAATGAGCAGTATTACCGATGGTATTTTAATGTACTTTGCAACAAAGTTGAAAAGGTAGGATATTATAATCAGGGCGCTTAGCGATATAAGTATAATATCCGTGTTTGTCATCCTTACAAAGGTATAAAAGGATTTGGAACGGTATGTTAAAGTCAGCGTTAATTTTTGTGTAATGCACCCGCAGATAAAACGGTTTGTGGCGGCAGTACGTTCAGGAAAAGGAAATCAGGGGCTTCAGCTTATTCGCCTTGCTCCCCGCCTGCCTTCTTTACATAGCGCAGGTCGAGCATATTCAGGGAATTGACCGGTAAGCCCGATACCTTATTGCTTACCAGGCGTATCACCTCGTCGTAATAGAGCGGAACCACCGGCGCGGCTTCCATCACCATCTCATCTAATTTGCGGTAGTCGGCATAGCGTATTGAATCATTGCTTTCGCCTATTGCCTTGTCATACAGTTCGTCGAATGCCGGGTCGGAGTAGCGGAAATAGTTTACGCCCTGTGGTGAAAAGTTTTTTGTACAGAAGAGTGAAAGGAAGTTTTCGCCGTCGGGATAATCGCCCACCCACGACTTTTTGAAGAAATAGCATTGCCCGCTTGCCACGCACTCCGCAAGAATGGCGGGCTGTTCGCGCAGCACGTTCACCTTTATGCCTACCTGCTGCAACTGGCTCTGCACGGCAAGGGCAAGCTGTTCCCATTCGCTGCTTACCCGCAGCACGAGCACAGGCAGGTTGTTGCCGTTGGGGTAACCGGCAGCAGCCAGAAGCTGCCTCGCCTTATCGGGGTTATAGCTGTAGCCCTGCACCTTATTGTTTCTGGACCCCGGAAGAAATGGGGGTACAAAGCCGCCGTTGGCGGGTATCCCCACATTATTGCGCAGGTACCGCACTATGTTTTCGCGGTTTATGGCATAATTGATGGCCTGCCTCAAAGTCTTGTTACATAAGGGATTTTTATCAGTTCCTTTTCTGGAAGAATCAACCATAAACCCGAGATAATCGGTTTTTATGAAGGGGGTGCGCTGCATGTACATTTTCTTCTTGAATTCGTCTTTCAGCTGCCCGTCGGGGGTAAGCACCTCGCGCGGGTTTATTGCGAGGATGCCTGAAACAAGGTCCATTTTGTCGTCGAGGAACTGAAGGAAGGATGTTTCGGCGTCTTTTATGAAAGTAATCACCACACCATCAATGTATGGCAGCGGCGTTCCCTGCTTGTCTTTTTCGAAGTAGTGTTCGTTGCGAACCAATATCATCCTGTCTCCGCGTTCCCATCTTTTTAGCTGGAAAGGACCTGTACCAACAGGATGCTCGCCGAAGTCAAGCCCGTACCTGTCAACAGCTTCTATGGGTATTACGGAAAAGTACTTCATCGTTAAAATGTTCATGAAGGGGGCATAGGCGCGTTTCATGTAAATAATAAAGGTGGAGTCGTTCGGGGCGTAGAAACCCTGATAGGTGCCCGGGTAAACCCTGTCGACATTAGCGAGCAGAGTGGTGGCATCGGAAACCCTTGCATCGAACAGCCGGAAAAAGCTGTGGACAAAATCGGAGGCTGTTACCTTTCTTCCTTTACCGCCCGGAAAAATGGAGTCGTCGTGGAAGAAAACGTCCTGCCGCAAATGAAAGGTGTATATTTTCCCGTCGGGCGATATTTCCCATTTTTTGGCAATACAGGGTCTTATCTTCAGAGAATCGTCCAGCTGTATCAGGCCGTTGTATATCTGGTTGTCTATTACTTCGTTCTCGAAGCTTCTTGCGGAGGCGGGATCGAGCGAGGTTACGTCGCCCATTTCGTTGTAACGGAATACGGTAAAGTTTTTGTGTTCAGTCCGTCTTTTGCAGGATATGAAACAGCCTGCAGCCGCTGCAAGGCAGCAGAAAAACGCAATGCGTGCGGTTAAACTGTTTTTCATGGCGGACATGGAATTAAAATACCTGCATGAGAGTAATACAAAATTCCCACTTTTCCCAAGCCATGCTCCGTGCACGGGGAATAGTTTTTAACAAAGGTTTGTGTATGAATGCGGGGAGGGTTTTGCCGGAAGATGCATGGCGCTTTTACTCCTTCACCACCTTTTTGCACCAGGAGTTGTTGCCGCTTTGTACGCGAATGAGGTAAAGACCGGCAGGGTAATTGACAATATTAAGATTTATTGTGTTTTGCGCGCCGGTGGTTTGATAAAGGAGTTGCCCAATGGTATTGTAAATATAAATGTAATTTACCTGTGCTTTGTTCGTATCCTTACTATTTATTTGCAGCATAAACTGCCCGTTATTTGGGTTGGGCTTCACAGTCATTCCATCCTTTTTTCCCTGCACATTATTTACAGTAGCTGGTATGCCGCAAATATCGGTTACTATGCTGCCACTGTCGTGTAAATGAATTGGGCTTGCTAAAGCAACATAACATCCACAGTTTATTGTACCTC
>JABEUT010000301.1 GCA_013044305.1 Bacteroidia bacterium | reverse complement strand
AGCAGAGGCCGACCCCCGAAGCGCCCGTGGTTAGCCTTATATAAGGCGTTGCCTGCGACGGATGACCGTCAAGGGCTTTTGAGCCGAATTTTTTAAAAAGGGGCGTATTGTTTGTTGGGTTTCGCCTGAAACCAAGCAGGTCTTCGAGCCTTAGCCTGAATTTGATATCGCGGGGTAAAAGTTCGGGCATGGCCAGGCGCATGATTTCATCGCGCAGCGCCCAGTGTGCGTACAAACCGAGCGCTTTATGCCCTGCTGAATATGACAGTATATCGGCGTCTTTGCGGTCGGGCAAGGAAATATCGTAAATGAGGGAATGATAAAGTATCCCTGCTGCAATGCGTCCCGACGAGACCGATCCGCCAGGATGCCCCGACAAAGGGGCAAAATTGTACATCATGGCGCATAAGGAACGGTATATATGGTCAAATGTTTCCAGCGATTGGAACAGGCTTGGCTCAACGGATGTTTCGGCTGCGGAAAAGGTTACCGGTGTAGTATAATATTTTGCCCTCCGCGTGCCCCTAAGTATTTCCATGGTGAATGAAATATATTTAGGTCGTAAAATAATGGTTTACTTTCCTGACCGGATATGATTAAGGTCATAAAAATGCAGGGAGGGGAAAAATGTTTTACGTATGGCTTATCCTGAAGCATGGCAGTATACGGCAGACAAGCCTGTTGAACTCCGTTTTCAACTTCTTTGAATCAGCACCTCTTTGCCGTATCCTTCCGACCTGTAGCCTATCAGGTAAATGATGTTTTTATTGTCCCGTTTGTCGTCGCATATCACTTTTTTGAAGCCTATCCTGTGCTTGGTTTTATCCATCGGCTTACCCCAAAGCACAGTATAGTAAAAGGCTATGGTTCCGTTCTGGGGCGTTTCCATTATCAATGTTCCTTTCCACCTGTGGTCAATTACAGAGTAATCGGTATCGTGGCGGGTTTGCCGGTAGCTTATTTCCAGCCTGTTTTTGCCCTTGTATTTGAGCCGTACCTCGCCCATGGGCTTGTCCATATCAATTTCATCGCCCCCTTCGCGCCAGTTTTTAACCCAAAACACATCGTACCTCCCGGCTAATTTTTTGTATTTCAGGTAGGGTGAGATAATCTCGGTAATGGATAAAACCACTATCGACGCCAAAAGCGAGGTACATATGGATATTATTATTCCGTTGTCGAATATGCTCATAAGGTCATTCCGTGTATTTGCCGCACGGGTGTCGCATTTGTGTTAACAAGCGCTAAGATAACCAAAGTGAATCAACAATTAAATGATTTTACGCACAAATTACACGGCGGTGATGTTTCCAATATGTTGTGCTTCGATGTTAGCTGCCCGGGTCAGATGCAGCAACCTGTCGCCCGGTGCTTGGTTTAGCTTGCAGCCTCGCTGATATGGTGAGGTGGTAATAGATACGAGAAAAAGTAAGAGAAAAAAGGTAAAGATGATTTTAACAATAACAGTATCCATTAATGCTATGATACTCTCCCGTATGCTCTTTTTCTGTTTCAAAACGGGTTTTTGGCCTTCTGTCCTCATATTTTGGAATACTTGGTTTAATGGTAAATTAAGGTATTGCTAAGGCCTGTCGCTGTGCATGGTGTATACAAAGAAAAAGGGCTGTGTAACAAGAAGGGAATAAAGTGTATCGAAAAAAAGATGCGCCCAGGAACGGCAGTCCTGTATATGAATTAATTGTATATGGGGGAAGAATACATGCGGTAGCAAAAATTGGTGTCTCCATATTCCGTTTTCAAGGCCTATAGCCTTATATTTGCATTTCAACGAAACTGAATCAACATGCATATTGACATCATAACCCTGCACCCCGGCTTACTCGAAAGTCCGTTCAGCCACTCCATTATGAAAAGGGCTATAGAAAAAAAACTGGCAGAGGTAACCTTCATCAACCTGCGGGAGTATGGCTTGGGAAAATATAAGCAGGTAGACGATGCACCCTTCGGCGGAGGGGCAGGTATGGTTATGAGTATTGAGCCCATAGCGCGGTGCATTGAAGAGCTTAAAGGGAAAAGAACTTACGACGAAATCATATACCTTACCCCCGACGGAGAGCGCTTTGACCAGAAGACTGCCAACGGCTTGTCTTTACATAGCAACATCATTTTACTTTGCGGGCATTATAAGGGCATTGATGAGCGGGTGCGCGAACTATTTATTACCAAGGAAATATCCATAGGCGATTACGTTTTGAGCGGGGGCGAACTTGCGGCAACTGTGGTTTGTGATGCGGTGCTTCGGCTGATACCGGGCGTTCTCTCCGATGAAACGTCTGCCTTGTCCGATTCATTTCAGGACAACATGCTTGCCCCGCCGGTATATACCCGTCCTGCTGATTTCAGGGGATTGCGTGTACCCGATGTTCTGCTCTCCGGTGACACCGGAAAGGTGGAGGAGTGGAGGCTGGCGCAAAGCATTAAGAAAACAAAAATACGCCGCCCTGACCTGTTTGACAAATAAAGAACTTTGCCCCTCTCGTAAAGCCTATTTTATAGGTGCATTGGTTCCCGAAGTCCAAATGTTATTGTCGGGGTTCACGTCAGGCAGGCTCTTATCCGGGTCTATTTCCACCGACTTAATCATGCTTGTTGAGTTATAGTGGAACGTCCATTTGCCGCCGCGCTGCCATATTTCTACAGGGAGGTTCACCCTGCCTGTGTTACCGTTCTGTTCCTTCACCTCAACCACGGCAGGCATCACCATCTGGCTGTTGTTGCTTATGGTAATATCGGCGCCGTTGCCGGGGTCGGAATTAACGTATTTTACATCCTCCACAGCCTGGTCGAGGGTCCAGTTGTTGTAGAACCACTCTTTCCAGAACCAGCCCAGGTCTTCGCCCGAGGCATCGTTCATGCTGCGGAAAAAGTCGGCGGGGGTGGGGTGCCGGAATGCCCAGCGGTCTATATAGGTGCGGAACGCATAGTCGAAGCGCTCGGGTCCGAGCACGGTTTCGCGAAGCATATACAGGCCGAGTGCAGGCTTGTAATAGGCCAGTTGTCCCAGGTCTCTGGGCTGTATAACGTCGGGGTAGGTCATAATGGTTTGCAGGTGCATACGCAGCATAAAGGATACGATCTGTCTCGGGTCTTCCTTTTTGTAATATTCTCCCTTGTTAAAATTTTTACCCGAATATTTATTTACAAAGGTGTTGAAGCCCTCGTCCATCCAGGCATATTTACGTTCGTTGGAGCCCACTATCATCGGAAACCAGCCATGTCCCAATTCGTGGGTGGTAACAAAAAAAAGCCCTCCTTTTTTTGCATTCATCCCGCAAAAAACTATGCCAGGGTATTCCATGCCGCGCACATCGCCTGCCACATTTGAGGCTGCGGGGTAGGGAAAAACATAATAGTTCTGTGAATAGAATTCGATTGAAGCTTTAACGTACTCGGTTGATCTGCCCCATCCGGAATCGCTCGCCACTTCGGCAGGATAAAACGACATGGCGAGACTCTTTTTACCGGCTGGCAGGTTTATTTTAGCTGCATCCCAGATAAACGCATTGGAGCATGCCCAGCTTGCATCGCGGGTGTTGATTATTTTAAAATGCCATGTCTGCACCCCGTTATTTTTTGGACGCGTGGATGCTTTGCCAACCTCCTGCCCGTCTATAATGAATACCCTCTGATCGCTGTTGCGCGCCGTGTTCAGCCTCGATATTTCGGTTGAGGTAAGCACCTCGGAAGGGTTTTGCAGTTCGCCTGAACCTGCCACAACCTCGTTTGCTGGCACGGTAACGGAATAATCTATATCGCCATATTCGAGATAAAACTCCCCTGCGCCCAAATACGGGAGGTTGTTCCATCCTTCCACGTCATCGTAAACTGCCATGCGCGGGTACCACTGGGCTATCTGGTATATTTTACCTCCGCGGGTGTTGGTTATTCCCATACGGTCGCTGCCGTACACCGGAATGCGGAAACTGTATTTTATAGTCAGGTTTATTTTGTCGCCTTTGGCTTTCATTGTTTCGGGTAGTATTACCTGCATGCGTGTATCGGTAATGATATAGCGGGGGCTTACTGTTTTCCCATGTTCGCTTACCGATATGGACCGTATGCTGTCGCCTCCCTGAAATTCCACGTTACCGAAGCGGTAGCCGCCTATCGGAGTGGTGTTATGTCCGCGGGAGTGGTTGGTGAACAGGTTCTGGTCCAGCTGAAGCCATAGATAGTTTAGTTCGTCTGGGCTGTTGTTGGTGTAGCTGATATCAACGCTTCCGCTTAGTTCCTGCTTGGCGGTATCGAGAGAAGCTGTAATTTTATAATCTGCCCTGTTCTGCCAGTACATAGGTCCGGGCGCTCCGCTGCCGCTCCGGTATGGGTTTCCGGGCTGGCTCATAAACGTTGGGTCGAACACCTTTCCCGGGTCGTAGCCCGACTGCTCCTGGGCTTTGAGGGTGTGAATTGACGAATTAAAAACGAACAGGAGGGCGAGGGTTATACATGAATTGTACCGCATGTTCTTTGTTGATTTTGGAATTGCTACTGGTGATGATTTATCGGCTTAAGTACAAATTTCTTTCCGAGTACACTTCGTGGAAGTATTCATCGTTAAGGTCTTTGATAAAATAAATGGCTTCGCCCGTGGATTTCATTTCCGGCCCGAGTTCTTTTTTTACTTCCGGGAATTTGTCGAAAGAAAAAACCGGTATTTTAATGGCGTAACCTTCCTTACGCGGGTTGAATTTGAAGTCTTTTATTTTTTTCTCGCCTAGCATTATTTTGGTGGCGAAGTTTACATAAGGCTCGTCATAAGCCTTGCATATAAAAGGCACGGTGCGCGAGGCGCGCGGGTTGGCTTCTATAACGTACACTTTGCCTTCCTTTATCACAAATTGAATATTGATAAGCCCTACTGTATGCAGTTCCACGGCTATCTTTTTGGTATATTCCTCTATCTGGTGCATCACGCCGGCATCGAGGTCGAATGGCGGCAATACGGCATAAGAGTCGCCGGAGTGAATGCCTGCCGGTTCAATGTGTTCCATTATACCTATTATGTGAACGTCTTTCCCGTCGCACAGGGCGTCGGCCTCGGCTTCAATGGCGTTCTGCAAAAAGTGGTCAATCAGTATTTCGTTGCCGGGCAGGTCTTCCAACAGGTTTATCACATGCTGTTCAAGCTCCTGTTCGTTTATCACTATTTTCATCTGCTGCCCTCCGAGTACGTAGGAGGGGCGTACCAAAAGCGGGAAATCAAGCCCGCGTGAAAATTCCATGGCCTCATCGGCTGTTTTCACCACTTCAAACTTCGGATATGGTATGTTGTTGTCGCGCAGCAACGCCGAAAACTTGCCCCTGTCTTCGGCAAGGTCGAGCGACTTATAGTCGGTCCCTATTATTTTTATTCCGTAGCGTTCAAGTTTCTCCGCCAGTTTCAGGGCGGTCTGTCCGCCAAGCTGCACAATTACACCTTCCGGTTTTTCATGTAGGATAATCTCATACAGATGCTCCCAGAAAACAGGTTCAAAGTAAAGTTTGTCCGATACGTTGAAGTCGGTGGACACTGTTTCGGGATTGCAGTTTATCATAATGGTTTCGTAGCCGCATTCCTTAGCTGCCAGCACGCCGTGCACGCATGAGTAGTCGAACTCTATGCCCTGGCCTATGCGGTTGGGACCGGAGCCGAGCACCACTATTTTCTTTTTTTTCGAAACCACCGATTCGTT
>JABEUT010000300.1 GCA_013044305.1 Bacteroidia bacterium | reverse complement strand
GTTTGCATCCTTAAGGCCGGATTCAATATACCATAAGGGGTTATAAGCCCCGGCCCATTGTAGTTGATTTGTTTTGTCCTCGGGGTTTCTACTCATAACCAGGAGCGAAATGTCCATTCCATCCTGTATGTTCACCCCGAACTTCTCACCCGAGGCGTCTCTTTGTGAAAAGGTTTCTATTACCAGTTCACGCACTTTATCCAGAATCTTACCGGGGTCTGTTATCCTGTATTCTTTCACAGCCCTGTTGAGGGCATTGGAGCACACAACGGATACCATGGCACCCGGAACGCCATGACCGGTGCAATCGCAGGCTGCCAGAAATAATTTATCACCTTCCCGCTCCATCCAGTAGAAATCGCCTGCAACAATGTCTTTGGGTTCGTAAAGAATAAACGATTCGGGGAAATATTTTTTAATGATGGAAACAGGCGGCAGTATGGCATCCTGCAGCCGCTTCGCGTAGTTAATGGAAGCGAGGATATCTTTGTTTTTCTCATCAACCAATTCTTTTTGTTTCATCACTTCAGCGGTTCGTTCCCTTACCTTTTGTTCCAGATGAATTTTTTCTACCCGCAGCGCGGCGGTGCGCCATCTGAATAACAGGAACAATATGCTAAGGGCCGACAAGGCGTATAGGCAGTAAGCCCACCATGTACGGTACCAGGGAGGAAGAACACTGAAGGTGTAAGATACAGGGTTGCTCCATACCCCGTCGGGGCTCTGCGCCTGTAGCATAAAGGTGTAAGTGCCCTCGCCTATGTTACCGAAGCTTGCTTCGGTTTTGTCGGTTACCGGGCACCATGACAGGTCGTATCCTTGCAGCATATACCGATACTTTACCAATTCTGCTTTTGCGGGTTCTATTGCGGCAAATTCAAAAGTTATACGGTTGTCGCGGAATGGGAGAACAAGCCCTGTCGGGAGGGGGTAAAAGGGTGTGATGCTGTCGAATTTAATTCCTTCAAATTTTTTAGCCAGGGTATCCTGTTCTGAATGTGAGAGCACTTTGTTATATGTCATTAATTCCTGCCTGGCAAGCAGTTCAGAATCTCCGGATGAAGACAGACCTGTATCAGATGTCCTGTTTTTGAATTCGCTCTGAAGGGTGTACCAGCATACTTTTTTATCATTAATTTTAATTTGCTGAATGACAATTTCAGGTCTGGTGGTATCTTTCTTCAGGTCTTTATAATCAAAGCGTACAAGCCCCATTTTAGCATCTCCGTTCGATGCCCATAAAATATCTTTATTATCCAAAAACAGGCAGTTTTGGGTATAGTATATATCTTTTATGGGATAGCCATTCTGTTCGTTATAAACTTCAAATACAGGGTTATATCTCTTTAATTCACTGTCGGGCATGTTGTTGGATGCAGGTAAGGTTTGCGGTAATTGCGGTTCTTTGGGAATGGCCGGCAATTGGAAACCTGTAAGTACCGAGATTCCTTTATTGGTGCCAAAAAATATTTTTCCCGTTTTATCGCTTACTATTTGCATAACCATATTATCTGATAGTCCGTCGGCTTTATTAAATGTTAAAAAGGTTTTCCCATCGAACCGGCTAACGCCTCCGCCATAGGTGCAAAACCAGAGATTGCCGCAACTATCTTTCAATACCCTGTTAACTCTATTATTGGCAAGCCCCTGCTGGGTAGTATAATTGGTAAAAGAGGTTCCGTCATATTTGCTAACGCCGCCGCCATAGGTGCAGAACCAGATATTGCCGTTATTATCTTCGGCTGCGCCCATAACAAGGTTGCTTGCCAGGCCTTGCCCGGTGGTATATGTAGTAATTGATTTTTCAGTCAGTTTGCTGACTCCGCCGCCGTAAGTGCAAAGCCAAACATTCCCTTTGGTATCATTAAAAATATAGTAAATGCCATGAGCCGGAACACCTTGTTTTGAGTTAAGCAGTTTAAATTCTGTTCCGGTTTTATCACTATTATCAGGGTTGAAATTCAGAATGGCTCCCGGAGCCCCGATCCAAATAGCGCCATTGGCACCATTTGCCATACAATCAAAAGCGCTGTTGGTTAACCCTTGCCTTTTATTGTAAATTGTAATAGTATTGCCATTGTATTTGCACAAGCCAAGTCCTTCGGACGAGAACCATAAGTTTCCATTTTGGTCTTGGATTACCGACTGAACTACGCCCGACAGGGGACCGTCGGGTGTTGCGAAACTGGTGCAAACCGGTATGCAATTTTGATGCGATTGGTTATCTGTTTCAGTCCTGCATCCCGGAAAGCAGTCCACTCCGTCGCCGTCATATCCAATCCAGATGTTATTATTATTGTCCTGAAAAATTATTTTTATTGAATTTCCTGAAAGTCCTTGAGTTTTGGTATAGTTGATAAAGATGGGTTTATTGGAGAATGATTCTCGATAGTTTAGGAAACCAATGCCACCTCCTTCTGTTCCGAACCACATGTTGCCTGCATTGTCCTGAAAAATGGTATTAACCATGCAATTGGGAATGGCGCTCACATTTTCAAATGTCGAAAAATATTTGCCGGTAAAGCAGTTTAGTCCTTTAGAAGTGCCTACCCAAATCCTGTCGTCTTTATCGCAAAACAGGCTTCCGACCTTGTTGCTTAGAAGCCCCTGGCTGGTTTTATAACATATTAAAGATTTATGGTTATAAAAGAATATGCCATCGTTTTGAGTACCAAACCAAATATTCCCATGTTTATCTTCTGCAATACAGTTAACAAGATTCCGGACCGGCCTTAGGGCTGCCGGGGTTTTAAATATAAGTTTTTCATCCTGCCCTACATTTAGTTCGCAATAACAAACGCCTTTTTCTGTGCCAACCCACAATTTTCCGTCACTTGTTATTTTTTGTACGCCTATGCCATCATCAGGCAGACCATTTGACCGGGTATAATTAATAAACTTTACACCATTGTAAAATAGAAGTCCGCCCTCTTCGAAGCCAAACCAAAGGTTACCCCTTTTATCCTCGCAAATGGAATATAAATAGTTACTGGGTAACCCGTTATCGGTAGTGAAATTAGTGAAAGTTTTTCCGTCAAACCTGCTCACGCCTCCGCCATAAGTTCCGAACCAAAGATTTCCCAGCCTGTCCTTGATACCGCTATTTACAGTGCTTAGAGCCAGTCCCTGGTCTGTATTATAATTTTTCAGATGGATGTAAAATCCTGTCTTGGCAACCGAAGGCGGCAGGAATTTGCCGCTACTTGCATGGCTCTTTTCCGGTTCCTTATTTTCTGCACCGGCGCTTGTTTGCAGGGGCGGAGGCACTATTCCTTTAATTACCTTCGGGCAAGTATCCAAATTTGTAACAAGGGGGTTTTTTATCAAAATTCTTACAGGCGGGGTTGTTTCCTTCACCACTTCTTTTATATCAGAGCCGGACGAACGGCGTTTTTTTACCGTACAACCGCAATACAGCAATATTAACGCAGTAAGCGTATATGCAGTGCGACGCAAACAATATGATTTTTCTGCATTCAATTGATAAATATTTGTTTTAGAAAAGAATTGCGAAGGTACGAAGTAAATGAATGAGGCTATTCGGTAATGAGAGGTAAGATAGACAGGAAATAAAGATAAGGTATTGGCCGGATACTGATTTTAGGTTAACTTTTGACATATTAAAGGTTTCTAATGCCTTTTTAGCCTTCCAAGCCATTACATAGCTTTATTTTTGCATATCTGTATTTGTAAAGTTTATGAAATTGGAGGGAGATAGCCTGCCCAATGGGGATAATTTGAATGGTAATGAATATTAGATTATTAATAATCCTGTTTCTTTTCGTTGAGTGCCGCATGGCATTGGCACAAGAACCTTCAGCAATAAGGGAAGATACCGTCAATTTAAATTTGCCCGATGCACGGCAAAGGCTGTTGCAGAAAAACCTGACCCTGCTTCTGAATTATTATAATATTGACATAGCCAAGGCAAATTACCTGCAATCGAAACTATTGTACAACCCCAATATTACTTACTGGCAGGAGCTATACAACCCGCCTAAACGAGATTTTTTTAACTATAGTGATGAGCACGGAGGCCAGGTACAGCAACTCTTTACCCTTGCCGGGCGGCACAAGGCAACGTGGAAGCTGGCCGAAGTAGGCGTAAAGCAGGCACAGTATCAGGTGGCCGATATTCTTAGAAATTTAAAATATGAACTTGTTACCGATATGTCGGATCTATACGCCAATCAAAGTCTTACAGTAATTTATATGAACGAGGAGCAAAAGCTTTCCCACCTTGTAGAAATTACAAAAGAATTGTATGCAAAAGGCAATGCCGCCGGTGAGGATATAACGCGGTTGCAGGCACAATATCAGGATGTGCTTGCACAGGAACTTAACAGCCGGCAACTTATAGATAATGACGAACAGGACTTAAGAATAATACTCGACTACCCATCCAAAACCTACATTATAGCGCAGATACCCAAGCTGGAAACGGCAGCGGTTCCGCCTTTTGAAACCGTATCGGACAGCGCCATTAAGAACCGCCCCGATCTGATGCTTGCATTTACCGGAAGCGAGTATGCCGAAAAAAACCTGAAGCTCCAACGCGTAACCGGAGTACCTGACCTATCACTGGCCGCCAATTTTGAATCGGTAAACGATTACGAGCCCAACTTCTGGGGGATACAGGCAAGCATGGACCTGCCGGTATTCAATCGCAACCAGTGGAACATCGCCTCGGCGAAAGAACAAGTGAAACAGGCACAGCTTAACGACAGCCTGCTGCTGCTCACGGTGCAGAGTCAGGTAGTTAATTCATACACCAACCTGCTGCGCTACAGGAAACAATATGCCGGAATAAGCCCGGACTACAGGCAAAGCCTCGACGAGATGATGAACAACGCATTTGCCAACTATGAAAGAAGATACATCAGCATCCTCGATTTTCTTAGCGAACTGTCTACCTATCTCGATGGTGAAACGAACCTTCTGAATATACAAACCCAGTATTTTAACGCAAT
>JABEUT010000299.1 GCA_013044305.1 Bacteroidia bacterium | reverse complement strand
TGTTTTTGTCGCGTTTTTTATTGAATCGAGTCGTACTTATTCAATTTCTCTTTTGTTGTTCAGTTCGTTTCTGCAAAGTTTTTCCCAATTGGCGTATGAATAGTTGAATTCGAACAGCCCCTGAACAGTTTTAGGATTGTAGCCGAAATACTTTATATAGGAGTTTTGGGCGCAAACCGGGTAATCGCCGTCTACAACCCATGCTCCGCTGCCTCCTGGTGCATAATCCATATCCACACTTATCCCGCAGTCGTACATCAGTTTGGCTATCTGGTTGTTGGTTGAGCCAATGGAATAAGGCATGGCCGACCACACGTATGTGGAGGTGTCGTAGTTTTCGCTCAATTCGCCATAGTTATTCTGGTAACCGAAACTTTGCTCATCCCAATACGAGAAGTAATCGCCCCTGCCGTGCGGAGGATACGACCAGTATCTCATTATCTGCGCCATGGCTGTTGCCACGCAACCGGTAACCGAGCCGCCGGGGCACCAGCCGTTATAATAGGGAGCCTGATTCCAGGTAGTTTTGAGTAATGGGTTGACGTAAGGCTGCGGCGAAAATGGTCTTTTTAAACCGGGGGTATTGTTCGCTGCAGAAGAGTAACGGTTCCATTCGCCGGAAATTTCACTTGTTGCATTCATGTTCAGTTGCCTTGCCGCCTCAATTTCCTGTTTGCGGCAGTTCAGCCACCATGCCACGTTGTTGTTATCGGCAGGCATTACAAAGTGCCCGCTGCCCGAATAACCTAAAATGGGATGTGCGGCATTATTGGCAGATACTATTACGAAGCCTTGCCTTACAGAGGCATGATTGCTATTGACTTGGCCCGAAACAGTAATGTCGAAGATATAGTAATCGGGTTCGTTGTTGGCGGAATAGACGGTAGAAGTTAATGAGACCCCGGGTGAGGAAACACTAAAATGAAGCGCATAAAAATTACCTGCAGCAAGTGCCGCCTGCTGCGGGGTAACCGTGTTTGCCCGGCTTATTGAAAAAATGAGGAGGCTGAATAATGCCAGCAACAGGGAAGTAGGTTTATTCATAAGATTTATTTATGATTCGTGTATAGAATACAAAATACAAAATTACAAAAAATAAAGGAGACTCCCAACCGGCCGGCTGAAGATTTCATTGCTTTATTCTTCCGCCGAACTTCCAGGAGTTGCCGTTACGGAATATGATATAGGCGGAGCCGGACTCTATTCTTTCATCCTTTAACCATGCTTCAATGGTTTTTTTGTCAATATAAGCCGTTTGTGGCGTTACAAGTTGGTCGAAGGCCACATGCCTGAAAAAGAGAAATCCGCGCTTGCCAATCCATTGACTGTACCGGTAAAGGGGCATAAAGGACATGTGCAGCGTGGTAATAAAATGGGCATATAAAAAATAGAGCGCGGAAAGGGGCGTGGCTACGGCGTATTTTGTGAACCACCACGGCAAATGCGAAACCACTTTGCGGATGGGATCAACAATGTAAATAATCAGGGCGTTGCCTTCTTTGGCATAAACCCAGCAGTGGAAGTTTCCGCCCGGTTTGGTATTTCGCAATACAGATTCAAATCCCGCCATAGGTTCCTTTAAATGATGCAGAACGCCGATGGAGTACACAAGGTCGTATTTCATGCTGCCCGAATACTGCACCAGGTCGCCTTTTACAATAGAGAAATTGCTGTAACCGGTGGCGGCCATATTGGCTTGCGCCGTAGTAACCGAATCGCCCAAATCCACTCCGGTAGCCGATTTGGGGTTCCAGCGGGTAAGGTGTACCAGAAGGCTTGCGTTGCCGCAGCCCAGTTCAAGCACATCCCTGCCTTCTATGTCGCTTTTGCCAAGGGGCAGAAACCAGTCCTCGAACTGATCGAAGGTATATACGGAACCCGAAGGAAGGTTGTTCCAGGAGCTTGCAAAAGCTTGAGCCGTTTTTATATCATTGGTATTGTCCATCCTAAAATTTAAACGAAGGGTGGGAAAACTGTCGGCGAACCATTACAACTGCTGCAGGCATTTACTTTTCCGCTTTAAATATGAACTCTATTTCTTCGAATCCGCCGACCCAAAAGCACCAGAACCTGCTGCAAAAGGCAGGGCTCAAGCCTGCGAAGAAATTAACCACTACCCGTATCACCTTCAGTATTGCTATGGTGAAAGCCGGTATGCCCATATGCTTCATAAGGTGGAAAAAGGCAATATAGTTGAGTTTAAGGTACTCAAGTTTAAAATGCACCCCGTAATAGCCTGACTTGGTGAACGAGGGGTTGAAATAATAAGGAAAGGTAAGGTCGAATCCGGCTTTGTGTTCAGAATGGGTGAACCCGCGGCTGAAATGAGGCACCTTGATGTGCAGCTTGCCGCCCGGTTTAAGGATGCGGTGCAGCTCCGTCATAATGGTAAAGGGGTTGTTCAGGTGTTCAAGCACATGGAATGCGGCTATCTCGTCGAAGCTTGAATCGGGGAAGGGGTAGGGGACGGTGTTCAAGTCATACACCCTATCTACCTTGAAATGGTCGTGGAAGTCCACATTCAGATAACCTTCCTTATAATCTTCGCCGCAGCCTAAGTTCAGTTTGTTCATGGGGTTATAGGTTTACTTTTTCCTTAACGGTAAAGGGGTAGGTATTCTGACTTTCAAAATGGGTGCGCATCTGCATTTCGGCCATAATTCCGAGCAGTATCATTACTATGCCTATTACAAGGAATATGGAGGCGATGATGGGCAGCGGGGTTTGAACAAAATCTTTTTGCCCGCTAACCTTGAAATAAACGGCCAGGGCTGTTGCTATAAAAGTAACAAACAGGGAGAGTATTCCGGCGCCGCCGAAGAAGTGCATGGGGCGGTACATGTATTTATCCAGGAATTTGATAAGCACCAGATCGAGCAGTACCTTATGGATGCGGAACAGCCCGTAATTGCTCTTGCCGAATTTACGGTGCTCGTACCTTACCGGTATCTCGGTTATTTTACCGCCCTGCCATTTACAGTAAATGGGAATAAACCTGTGCATCTGTCCGTACAGCTTCACGTCTTTAATAACATCTCTTTTGTAGGCCTTCAGCGTGCAGCCGTAATCGTGCAGAAACACGCCCGATATTTTGCTTATCAGCTTGTTTGCCATTAATGAGGGGAGCTTGCGGGTAAGGAATTGCCCTTTCCAGCGGTTCTGCCTCCATCCGCTTACAACATCGTAGCCTTCATCCATTTTTTTAAGCAGCAGCGGAATGTCTTCGGGGTTGTTCTCAAGGTCGCTGTCTATAAGTATAATTGTATCGCCGGTAGAGTATTGTATGCCTGCGTTAAGGGCTGCGGTTTGTCCGTAGTTGCGTTTCAGGTTGATAACCTTAGTATGCTTGTCGCGGGCGGCTTCTTTTTTTAGTTCTTCCCAGGAATTGTCGCGTGAGCCGTCGTTTACCGCTATTATTTCGTAATCGTATTGGCTTAAGGCCTGGCGAAGCTTTTCAAAGAATATGGCTATGCCTTGGGCTTCATTATATATGGGGGTAACCACAGAAAGGTTCGCCATTGCTTAGGTTGTTTTTGTTTTTTTGCATACGGCAACTATGGAGCTGCCCCTCACCCGGCCCGGAACCAGAAATATTTCGGAATAAAATAATGAGGCTGACGCTTTATGTATCATGCGGCTGAACAAGCCCTCCGG
>JABEUT010000298.1 GCA_013044305.1 Bacteroidia bacterium | reverse complement strand
TTTTTTCTCAATTACAAAGATATATATAAATATCCACAATTGCCGTTTACCGAATTGCAAATACTGACATTGTCCTCAATACCCTTCTTTAGATAATTACAAATACATGATTTAACAAGTTTTAAAGAACTAATCAAAATGTCAGGTAGTATGGTAATGGTACGTGAGAAAATCGTAACTTTGCATAAGATATTCATCCTGCATCCGAATTATTTCAGTTTTTCATAAATTTAATCCTTCCGGCAGTACATCCTAATACAGAACTATTTATTGTAATGAATACGGAAAGCCACATAGACTGCAAGCAATGCAAGAACCGCTACAAAAGCATTTTCTGCGATTTGAAGGAGGAAGAGGTAGATGTGCTTTCGCTCGGAAAAGCCTGCAAGACATATAAAAAAGGCGAGGAGATTTTTACACAAGGGACTCCTCCCAAGGGCATATTCATCATTAATGCGGGCAAGGTAAAAATATCACGTCTGGCGGATAGCGGTAACGAGCAGATAGTAAAAATGGTGAACAGTGGCGAAATACTGGGGTACCGCGCCCTGTTGAGCAATGAGATGTATTCTTCTTCGGCGGTGGCGCTTGAGGTAACGTCTATTTGTTTCCTGCCGCGCCATCTGTTCTTCCGCTTCATAGAGCAGAACGCCACCCTGGCGGGTGCGCTTCTGAAGATTGCAGCCAGCGACCTGAAGCATACGGAGCGTAAATTGGTAGATTTAAGTCAGAAAACAGCGCGGGAGCGCATTGCCGAGGCTTTGCTCTACCTGAAAGAGATTTACGGCTACGAACAGGACCAAACTACCATCAACGTGATACTCACCCGCGGCGACATTGCCAATATAGCCGGCACCACACGCGAAACCTCTATCCGTGTTCTGGCGGGTCTCAAAAAGGATAAGATAATTGACTTCAGCGGAAAGAGCATTAAGGTGAAGGATTTCCCCGGACTGGTATCGCTTGCCAATATCAGCGACTGACAACTAAGGGCCAGGATGATGCTCCAGCTTGCTGATATGCCTGCAAATGGTGCGTAGCAGGTTTACAAGCGTTATAGTATGTTCCTGCGTGCTGCCTGTGCTTGCCGAAAGGGGCGATACGAAACATGCCTGCACCTTGTCGGCGGCATAAGCCGAATATGCCAGGTTCTCCCTGGTTACATACGATTCGATTCCCAGCACATCGCCGGGTTTGGAATGCCAGAGAAAAAGGTTTTTGAAATCGTCGGTATCCGTAATAACCCGCACATTGCCCTTGCGGATGCAGTAAAAACCGTTTACAGGCTTGTTCTCCTCCAGCATCACATCGCCTTTTGAAAACACATGCGGGGTAACGCCCTTACCGTTCAGGGCTGCGGCGTGACACATAACGCCCTCTCCGCCCTCCCCGCCGCCATTGCTTAACCACAGGCAGCTGCCGCAGTAATTTTTAGCTTTATTCGCCATCATGGTTCAGAAAAAAACAAAGCTAATTTGTGCACAAGGCCCTAGCTATGACCTTAGTCATAGAAAATTGTCTTTTCAATACGCAATTTTATGTGCGATTTTGGGAGTATAATACTCCAATAAACGCAAGCACACACCGGCTTTGCAGAATAAAATGGAATATGGTTGACATCACCTCAAAACACAACAGCTACCGCACCGCCTGTGCCCGCGCAGTAGTGGAGGCAAGCCGCGCCGAAACCATAGATACCGTAAAACAAAAGGCCGTGCCCAAAGGCGATGTGCTTGAGGCCGGACGGATAGCGGCAATGTTTGCCATAAAGCAGACAGCTTCGGTAATACCGCACTGCCATCCCCTTGCAGTGGAATATGCAAACGTGGACTACGCCATTGGCCGGACTGAAATAACAATAACGGTGGAAGTGCGCGCCGTAAGCAAAACAGGCGTAGAGGTTGAAGCCATGCACGGTGCCGCTGTGGCAGCGCTTACCCTGTACGACATGCTGAAACCTATCGACAAGGGTCTAAAAATATCGGCTATTGAACTGGTGAGCAAAAAAGGCGGAAAATCAGATTACGCAAACAGTTATCCCAAATACCTGAAGGCGGCTGTGATAGTATGCTCCGACAGCATTTCGGCGGGCAAGGGCAGCGACAGGAGCGGTAAGCTGATTGAACAAACCCTTGCCGGATACGGCTTAGAGGTGCGCCCTCCGGTTGTGATACCCGACGAGGCCGCAAAAATCCGCGAAGAGGTGATGAGCTTATGCGGCAGCAACGATATGATAGTGCTTACCGGCGGCACAGGCCTCTCGCCACGCGATGTAACACCCGAAACCATAAGGCCTTTGCTTGACCGCGAAATACCCGGTATTATGGAAACAGCAAGGCATTACGGGTCGGACAGGATGCCGTTTTCTATGCTTTCGAGGAGCGTGGCGGGCTTCAGGGGCAAAACCATGATACTCACCCTGCCGGGGTCGGCATCGGGAGCCAGAGATTATATGAATGCCCTCTTTCCGCAGGTGATGCATGCCTTTAATATTGTAAAAGGCGTATTGCATTGAAAGGCTCCACTATTTTCAAAAAATAATTACCCGCCGGCGTTCCCCGCGGCAATGCCCGCGCCTACTTTTTCAGCGGCCCGTTGAACATCCACCTGATGCCGTAACGGTCGAGGCATACCGCCCAGTAGCCCCAGAACATATCGGCAGGAGGCGACATTTCGGAACCTCCTTCCGACAAGGCCTTGTAAAGCCTGTCCACCTCATCGCGCGTATCGGCTTCCAGATTGATGGTGGTGTTGTTCCCTATTTTCAGCTTATGACCCATGGATTCGAGCATGTCGGTTCCCATGATAACAGTGCCGCCAAGGATGGGCAACGCAATGTTCATAATATAATTGGCCTCGCCTGCAGGCAGGTTGGGTACGCCGGAATCTTTCATACGGAATATTTTACCGGAAAATTCGGTGCCGAATATCTTGCGGTAATTGTTGAACGCCTCCTCGCAGTTGCCTGCAAAATTCAGATAGATGGATGTTTTAGCCATGTTGTTTTATTTTTAGGGTTGGAAAATTATTGAAAGGATGAAATAGAGCGTTAAAACACTACTGTGATGCCGCTTCCAGTTCGGCAATGTTAAATTTAATCATCTGCATGAGTGCAGTCATAACCTTTGCGCTGTTTGCGCCGGCTATGAGTTTGCCCAGGTTGGCAGGAACAATTTGCCAGGAAAGACCGAACCGGTCTTTGAGCCAGCCGCATTGCACGGGTTGCCCGCCGTTTGCAATAAGCTTTTCCCAGTAATAGTCAATTTCATCCTGGGTTTCGCAGTGTACTACAAAGGAAACGGCTTTGTTGAATTTAAAATTAGGGCCGCCGTTAAGGGCCATAAACTGCTGCCCGTTGAGGGTAAAGTTAACCAGCAGCACCGAATTCTTTTTGCCTCCGGGATTATCCGTACTGTTGCGCTGCACCTCCCCCATTTTTGAATTTTTGAATACCGAAACGTAAAAGCCGGCTGCCTCTTCGGCATTGCCGTCGAACCAAAGGCAGGTTGTAAAGGGTTTCATGGCGGGGAAGGCTTTAAATATAGTTGTAAAAATAAGCATTTTACGCTCACATTTTTATTTATATGGGAGTATGCACGAATGTGAATGAGTGGTATAATTCTTATA
>JABEUT010000050.1 GCA_013044305.1 Bacteroidia bacterium | reverse complement strand
AGCAATCAGACGCAACATACAGTTTGTAGGCGAAGCCACGCCCGTTCCTGCTGCTCCGCTTACCCTGCCGGCATTGTTCCTCGCCGGCGACAACTCATCCTACATTATGCGAGGCGATCTGGAAGAGATTCAGGTTATATTTCCGCGCGCCAGCCTTGAAGTGATACCCGGAGCGGGGCATTGGATACACGCCGAACAGCCGGCGCTCTTTATAGATGCGGTGATGCGATTCATGAACAGGGAGCAGGGCGGCTGACCCCGATACCACAAATAGCGCGGGCCTCTTTCACATACCTTGCAAACCGGTAACGGTGAAAAAAATAGCTGGCGCACCTGTTTCTGCGTCAAGGAGGCAGAGCGGCAATGCAGGATACGAAAACTTTGCGAACTTTGCCTTACAATTTACCATTCATGCCATCAAACACAAAAGCAAAAAGCCATACCCTTCACGACGAAGACGAGGAACCGGGCGGCTATACTAAAATAGATAAGTACAACGACAGCATTACCCAAAAACTCGCCAGTCAGTATGCGGAGTTGCTGAAAAGCATAGGTGAGAACCCCTCTCGCGAAGGGCTTAAGGATACGCCGGAAAGGGTTGCCAAGTCGCTGCAGTTTCTGCTGCACGGCTACAATATTAACCCCGAAAGCATTGTTCATTCAGCCATGTTCCGCGAAAAACACAACCAGATGGTTATAGTAAAGGATATAGAACTGTACTCCCTTTGCGAGCATCACATGCTGCCCTTTTTCGGAAAGGCCCACGTGGCCTATATACCCAATGGCAGGGTGGTGGGGCTAAGCAAGATACCACGTGTGGTAGATGCCTTTGCACGGCGCCTGCAGTTGCAGGAGCGTCTCACAGACCAGATACGCGACTGCCTGCAGAATACCTTACAGCCGCTGGGCGTGGCTGTGGTTATTGAAGCCCAGCACCTCTGTATGCAAATGCGGGGCGTTCAGAAACAAAATTCGGTTACCACCACATCGGCTTTTACCGGAGGCTTTCTGAAAAACGAAAAAACACGCGAGGAATTCATAAGCCTTATACGCTCAAAGCTGCATTAATAAAAGATTGTAATTCCGGCTCCTGCAATGATACGGTATGAGAAATCCGCGTTGCAATAATTCGTTCATAATTAAGTTAATGTAGGGCGCCTCTACGGTATTTATCATAAATTTGGCAATTGCATCATGAAATTTAGAATCATACTTGCCCTCTTGTGCGCCGCCGCCATTGCTCCTGCATGGGGACAACAATTAGACCCCAAATACAGCAACGAGTTCATGGATATAGGCGTGGGCGCGCGCGCTCTGGGCATGGCCAATTCGGTTACCGCTTCCGCCAACGATGTTACCGCGGGATACTGGAACCCCGCCGGCCTCACCAGTGTGCCCGGCAACATTGAAATAGCCCTGATGCACGCCGACTATTTCGCCGGTATAGGCGCATTCGATTATGCCGCCCTTGCTGCACCA
This sequence comes from Bacteroidia bacterium, assembly GCA_013044305.1. Taxonomy (GTDB): domain Bacteria; phylum Bacteroidota; class Bacteroidia; order JABEUT01; family JABEUT01; genus JABEUT01. Next base: position 2,216 of record JABEUT010000050.1, on the reverse strand, counting down.
ATAGACAGCAACAGTGTTTTTGCAGTTACCTTTCTGCGCTTCGGGGTGGACAACATACCAAACACCACGCAAATGATCGACCCCAACGGAAATGTAAATTATAACAACATTACCTCCTTTTCGGTAGCCGATTACGCCTTCCTCTTCTCCTATGCGCGCAAGTTCGGCATCCCGGGCCTGTCGCTGGGCGCCAACGTAAAGGTGATACACAGCATTGTAGGGAGCTTTGCCACCTCCTGGGGCTTCGGCTTCGATCTGGGCGGGCAGTACAAATACAAGGACTGGGAGTTCGGGGCCGTGGGGCGCGATGTTACATCCACCTTCAACGCCTGGTCTTATACGCTCGACCCCGCAACACAGCAGATCTTTCAGGAAACCGGCAACGTAATACCCACCAACGGAATGGAAATAACCCTGCCGAGATTGCTGCTTGGGGCAGGCCGCACCTTCCGCTTCTTCAAGGATAAAGTATCGCTCTTCGCCGAAACCGACGCCGACCTTACCTTCGACGGGTTAAGGAACGCCCTTATTACTAGCAACACAGTGAGTATTGATCCCCACGCCGGGATTGAAATAGGTTACAGGGGAATTGTGTTTTTGCGCATGGGCATAGGCAACATACAGCAAACCACCGACCCCACAGGACAGCCTGTTACCAGCTTCCAGCCCGATTTCGGGGTGGGACTGAAAATAAAGTCCTTTTCGCTCGACTATACGCTAACCAACCTGGGCGGGGCTTCCGTTGCACCCTATTCCAACATCTTCTCGGTAAAATTCGATATTTACAAAAAGAAGAAAAAATAAACCAATCCCGCACTCTTAATCGGAACTATGCCTCTCCGGCGGTAAGCAAGGGAGAAAATAAAGCCTGGTGAAACTATATTTGCTTAGCTTAATAACGGCAATATGCCTTTAATTTTGTTAGCCAGCTGACCACAGGCCGCGTCAATGTCTTTACCCCGGCTGTGGCGTATGTTTGTAACAATGCCGCGGCTTTTCAAGAATTTAACAAACTGTGCCAGCCTTTCGGGGTCCGTTTGCCGGAAACCGCCTTTTTCTATCGGGTTATACTCAATAAGGTTTACCTTTGAAGGCACGGCCTTGCAAAATTCCGCCAGCCGGTAGGCGTCTTCGGGGCTGTCGTTAAAGTCATTGAAAACGATGTATTCAAACGAAACGGGAGTATGGGTGCGGTTATAATAGTATTTAAGCGCTTCCTTTAACTCCTTAAGCGGAATGGATTTGTTCACGGGCATAATCTGGTCGCGCTTCTCATCACTTGCAGCGTGCAGCGAAACGGCAAGGTTAAACCGCACATGGTCGTCGCCCAATTGTTTTATCATTTTAGCTATACCGGCGGTACTTAGGGTAATACGTTTGGCAGCAAGGTTCAGGCCTGACGGCGAAGTTATCTTTTCAATGGAGCCAAGCACCTCGGCATAATTCAACAGGGGTTCACCCATACCCATGTATACTATGTTGGTAAGCGGGGTTGCAAACTTCTCCAAAGCCTGCTTTTGAATCAATACCACCTCATCGTAAATTTCATCGGCTTTAAGGTTGCGTTCCCTTTTCAACTTTGCCGTGGCGCAAAACCTGCATTCAAGGCTGCACCCTACCTGCGACGATATACAGGCTGTCATCCTCTTACCCGATGGTATAAGCACACACTCCACCTGCCTGCCGTCGAACAGCCTGAACGCATTTTTTATTGTGCCGTCGGCGCTTTCCTGCGAATGCGCAGCTACACCGCCTTCAATTACAAAGGCCTGCCCTAAAGCCTTGCGTGTTTCAAATGACAGGTTGGTCATTTCATCGAATGAGCGGGCCGACTTCTTCCACAGCCATTCATACACCTGCGCCGCCCTGAAGGCAGGTTCACCCATTTCATGAAAAAAGGCCTTTATCTCCTCTAACTCCAAATGGCGTATGTTCTTTACGGGCATGTGCAATTCACGGGCTTTAGCTGCCACTTGTTTTTTAGGGTGTTTTCATTCAATCTTCACAGTACTAATATAGCTTTATTCCTGCAAATCTTATTTATTATTTTTTCAATGCCTCCGATTCCGGCGTTTCATGTTACCGCAAAGTTCGGAATAATCATACAAAAAATATGTTTGGACGTGCCATATGCCTAATTGGGAGTTTTTTTCCGGGCATTGGTATTTTTATCAACATTTTGTATTTTGTACTGGTTTTCTTATATATTTGTGTTT
>JABEUT010000049.1 GCA_013044305.1 Bacteroidia bacterium | reverse complement strand
TAGTACGCCTTCATGCCGTTCGGGTACACTCCTTCCAGTAATACCCCGCCCGATTTGTTTTGAATTATATTTTTAACATCGTCCGGTGTGTTCACCTTATGGTGGTCAATTTTGGTTACAATAAAGCCTTTTCCCACTCCTATATGGCTTAGCTTGCCGTCGGTGAGTCCGGTAACTTCTACTCCGCTCTCTATGTTAAGTTTCTGTTTTTCGGATTCGGAAACCGTTCCGAAGGTGGCGCCGAGTTCGTTCACCTTGGTTACTACTGCGGGGGCATTGGGCTTTATAACCGCGGTGGTGCCGTCAATATTCCGGAGCACCACGGGTATGTTCAGATTGTTTCCGTTGCGGCTTACCGTTACGGTTATATTGTCGCCGGGGCGGCACTTGCCTACCTGTTCTTCCAGTTCAGGCACGTCGTTCACATCCTGGTCGCCTATCTTCATGATAACATCGCCCTGCCTGATGCCTGCCAATGCCGCCGATCCGTTGGGTTCCACGGCGTTTACATATACTCCGCGGGTGCTGTTCAGTCCGGCCTGTTTGGCTATATCGGCATCCACATTATGTATGGATACTCCGAGGAAGGCGCGCTGTACGGCTCCATATTTAAGCATGTCGGCCACCACCTTTTTCACAAGGTTTACGGGTATTGCGAAGGAATAACCCGCAAAGGAGCCGGTGGGCGACGCTATGGCCGCGTTTATGCCTATGAGTTGTCCGTCGGTATTTACAAGCGCTCCCCCGCTGTTGCCCGGGTTCACTGCGGCGTCGGTCTGTATGTACGATTCGATGGGATACAGGTTTGCATTGGGGTTGTCGGGCAGCATATCAATGTTCCGTCCTTTGGCGCTTATAATGCCGGCTGTAACAGTGGATATAAGATTGTAGGGGTTGCCTACGGCAAGCACCCACTGCCCCACCTGGGCATCGTCGGAATTGCCGTATTCGAGGTAGGGCAGGTTTTTGGCGTCTATTTTAAGCAGGGCCAGGTCGGTGGCGGCATCCTTGCCTACTACTGTGGCATTGTAGGTTTGCCTGTCGGCCAGGGTAACCTCAATGGTTCCGGCCTTTTCTACCACATGGTTGTTGGTTACTATGTACCCGTCGCCCGATACTATTACTCCCGAACCGCTCACCATTCCTTCTATCCGCTGGCGCTGGGCGTTGCCGTAAAAATAATCCCACAGCGAGTTATAGGTTGGCTGCCCTTCCATTTCCACCTTGCTCTGTATGTGTACCACCGCCGGTACCGATTTGGCGGCGGCGGCCACAAAGCTTACCGATGCCGATTCGGGTGCGGAAGCGGAAGACATGCTCACATATCTTACCGGAAGCGGGTTTGTTGCCGATGCCTGTGCCGGCAGCAGATGCGGCCTGCGGTTATAATAATTATTGAGCGCTAATGCGATTACGCCGCCTGCTGCGGCAACAACGATTAAAGAGAGGAGCCTGCTGATTGTTTTCATATTCTTTGGATTTTATGCGTTGCTATATAACTTTGCAAACCGTCGTTGCCGCCTCACCTCATCACTCAACGTACGATGGTACACATCGTTCTTCAGTTTCGCCGCTTCCCGGTCTGCCTTGTTCTTTCGCAACGTATGTTATGGTTTAGGTTGCTATCTGTAAGAATTAAAAATTGAGTAGCTCTTTCTATAAATTGGTTTTGTTGGTTGATGATGCAAATATCGTACAGCCCGCGTTAATGTTGAATTTCTTTAACAAGATTTAACGCAATTTGCAGGATGCGTGAAATTTCTATGCGCTCTTTGCTGTCCCTGTTTTTTTTATTAAACCGGCATACTGTCTCTCATTTTCCTTTTTGTCATTTATGTAGCTATTTTCGCAGACAGGAGCCAAATCTTTAGCCATTTTTCACCCGCATTTTAATTTATAATCGGAACACAGTTTTTCATTTATAGTAACTTTGTATTCTCTTTGTTAAGAATTTACAACAGCTGCAGTATCCCTATTTCATTACCCCATTGACAGGCGGAACAAAAAATAAGATTGCATTCCTCGCCATAGGACTGGTTGCCGGCGTAAGCCTTGGCGTGGTGTTTGGCTATGCCATAAAGGAAGGACTGTCGCGGCTCAATTTTCTGCATTCCAGCCTGAAAGAAATTGATTCGCGTCAAAGCCAGATCTCGGTGCGCCTCGACAGCATCGAAAGCAAGATATCAAAAAGGGAATCAGGTGTAAAACATTACAGCGAACCAGGCCAGACTAAAACAGCAGGCACAGGCTCAAAAAGAACCAAAGATACATCGCAGAGTGCAAGCAGCGCCGGCGAGAATGCCACTCCGCACCTGGCAGCCGACGACTCCAACGTGGTGGTAATGACCGATGAGATGGTTGCCGCCCGCAGCGTGTCTCTTACAAGCCTCGATTCCTCGGAACAGAACCCGGCTGCCAGGAGCTCCGATTCGGTAATAGGAGTGCTGAACGACGAAACGCCCCTGAAAGCCGGAACACAATACCAGATAGAATTCTGGGAGTCGCCCATAAACCTGAAAGGGTACAAGATGACCGCCGGAAAGCTTATCCTGTTCGGCATAAACTCCATCGCCCCGGTCAAACTTATTAAATGGAAGGGAACCATATATATCGTTACAGGGCAGGACGTGTTCCGTACCGAGTTCACCGACGACTTCCGCCCGTACGACAAAATGACCGATAAAAACCTGATAAAAAAACTGAAGGGGTGAAAATAGATTTCTGGAAATACGAGGGCACAGGGAATGATTTCATCATTATTGACAACCGCAAAGGCGAGCTTAAAGAAAAAAATGCCGCCCTCTGGAAGAGGCTCTGCAACCGCCGTTTTGGAATAGGAGCCGACGGACTGATGCTGCTGCAAAAGCCGGTTGCAGGTAAAAAAAAATACGACTTTGAAATGTATTATGTGAATGCCGACGGCAAGCCAACCTCCATGTGCGGCAACGGTGGCAGGTGTATAGCCCATTTTGCAAAAAGCCTCGGAATAGTAAAGAACCGCGCCCGCTTCCTTGCCATAGACGGGCTGCACGAAGCCATAATAAAGGGCAACACCGTAAAATTGAAAATGAATGACGTAAAGAAAATAGACACCGCGGCAGGCAGCTATGTACTGAATACCGGATCGCCCCATTACATCACCTTTGTTGACGATGTTATGAATACCGAAGTGTATGCCAGGGGCAAAGCCATACGCAACAGCAACCCTTACAGGAAACATGGCATCAATGTAAATTTCATTCAGGCGGCAGGGGATAAATCACCAGTATTGCGCACCTATGAACGCGGCGTGGAAGACGAAACCCTATCCTGCGGAACAGGAACGGTGGCCGCAGCACTTACCCTCGCATGGCTCAACAAAACAGGGGCAAAAAATTATTGCCTTATTAAAACCATGGGCGGAAAGCTTAAGGTTTGGTACACCAAAAAAGCCGGCGGCTTTACAAACGTATGGCTTGAAGGTCCGGCGACACAGGTATTTAAAGGAAAGATTAAAATATAAATACCAGAAACTTTTATTTTAAAATGCCTAAATTGTTTAAAACCGGATATACAGGTTTTATTACTGAAAT
>JABEUT010000297.1 GCA_013044305.1 Bacteroidia bacterium | reverse complement strand
GAAATACGGGGATATACCCAAGGCAAAGAAAACGCCGACGCTGAAAAATGAACGGCAGAAATCAAATGGCATTTAAAATAAAAGCCGCCTGTTGCCGTTAACACTTCATCATATTTCCCTGAACCCAAGCCTATGAAGTTTCAGCATCGCACATTATTATTGTTACTGCTCCCCGTTCTGTTCATAAATTTATTCCCTTCCGATACGCGCGCACAAGATACCACCCAGCCCATGCTCATGAGCAAGGCTGCGTACGATTCCACGCTAAGAGCGCTGAAAAAAGCCAGGGCCGCAAAAAACGACTCCGTGCTTGTTGCAAAAAGGTCGGACAGCCTTAATAAAGCGGCAGAGGTATTGCATGAGGACAGCTTAAAAGCGGCTGCAGATTCCGGATATACAAAGGTGAAAATAGCGCGCAGGCACCGCGCCGATACGGCAAAACGTAAACGCAAGGAGCGTTTCGGATATGTGGCGTTGAACTTCGGCACAGGCATTCCTTTAAGCGGATATGAGGCGACAGGTTCCGCCGCAAACGGCAGCAACTATTCATTATGCGCCGCCTTTCCCGGCATTCATTCCTATTATTGCTGGACCTTTAAATTCGATTATGGAGTGAACGGAATAAACACGGCGCAATACCTGCACGATGTATCGGAATATGTGTATCCGGCCTATCAGTATAATATGAATGAACCGGTGCCTTCCTATTCCTACTACTCCATAATGGCGGGTGTAAGCAGGATTATTCCAATGGGCAGGCTTGCACTCGATGTGAGGATACTCTTCGGGTTTTTGCACGGCGCGGCTCCGCAAACTTCCTACAATGTAATGGATTCGGGCAAAACACTTACCGTAACACAATATAAATGCGCCGCCTGGGCCTTTGCCTTCGGCTTCGGGCTTGATTTGCGGTACAGGATAAACTCGGGTTTTTCGCTGCTGCTCAACTACGATTATTTAACCTCGCATCCATCCATGCAGCTTGTTTCCTCCGGCTTCCAGTCTAATCCTTTCAGTGCCACGGCACCGGCATTGTCAACCTACACACAGGCGTTTGTGCTCAATAACCTCACCATAGGATTGGGGTATGCCCTTTCCGGAAAGTAATGCTGTTGTAATAACAGTTATGTAATTACGACGGTATAGGCGGCGGGGCTGCGCCTAACATAGTAGCCAATTCGGGTATCTGGCTCACGGCTATCCATCCTGCCATTCCCTGCTTCCATGCCAGTGTTTCGCGGGTTACGGCTCCCTGCTGTATAAGCTGCGCTATCTGCTGTTCGGTTAATGCGCCCGAGTCCTTGCCCTGAATTACAAGGTGAAACTGAACAGGTGTTGGAACAGGAGGCGGAGCAGCCATATTGCTTTGCTGCTGTTGCTGCTGCATGGTGGTATTTACCTGTCCCATCATGTTTCCCATCATGTTACCCATTCCAACGCCCAGTCCGAGACCCATGCCTGCGCCTGAAATAGAGTTGCCCTGGTTTTTCGCAACATCTTCTATGGCTTTGGCGGCTTTCATCTGCGCCAGCTTAGCCATATCTATTTTGTTCAGCCTGCTGTACTCGTATATCTCCTTTTGCAGGTCTTCGGGCAGCGATACGTTTTCTACAATAAATTTAGTCAGCGCCAGCCCGTATTCATCGAATGAAGGCTTCAGCTTGTCCATTCCGAATTGGGAGAATTCCTCGAGGTTGGCCGAAAATTTTTCTATCCCCAGGTTGCTTTTGGCAATGGCGTCGCTCAATTTGCTCACCATGGTGCTTTTAAGCTGTCCGGTAATTCCTTCGGTAGTAAATGTGCCGTCGGTACCCACCACTTCCTCAATGAACTTTTTGCCATCGGTAACGCGGAAGGCAAAGGTGCCGAAGGCGCGGAGGTTAACCATGCCAAAGTTCGGGTCGTTGAGCATCACGGGGTTTTTCGTTCCCCATTTCTGGTCGGTGTACTGCCTCGTGTTCACAAAATACACTTCGGCTTTGAAGGGGCTGTTGAAACCGTATTTCCAGCCTTTGAGCGTAGAGAGCACAGGCATATTTTGTGTTTGCAGGGTGTGTGTGCCCGAAGGGTAAACGTCGGCTATCTTGCCCTCATTTACAAATACCGCAACCTGGCTTTGCCTCACCACAAGTTTGGCGCCCATTTTTATTTCATTCTGCCAGCGCGGAAAACGCCATACAAGCGTATCGGGCGAATCATCGGTCCATTCTATAATGTCGATGAGTTCATGCGAAATTTTGTCGAACAGGCCCATGGGATTTTAAATTTATTTGTTACGGATGCTGAATTATATGGTTCAAAGGTAATGAAAAGATTGTGTAAAAGGCTGCAGCGGCAAGATTATGCCTCTGCCGGCATGAATATGCAGAAACAAGAGGTTAATTTTTTATTTTTGTATTCTAAATTACGCTGCTATGAAAAATATAATCGCATTTCGCCATTCGGTAAAAACCCCGTTGTGGTTTGTAGTTGCCGTTCTGCTTTTAACGGGCGCTGTTAGCGGCAATGCACAGAAAAAAAGCAGCATGGCTTCAAAACTTGAAAGCAAACCGGACGCCTTTATCCAGAAGGACTTTACCACCATAGGCAAAGTGGCGGGGGTGAGCATTTCGGTTGAAGGAATTACCGATTTGGGTACCAAGACAAAAATGAATGCCCTCGAAATGGAATATTCCGGCACTGACAACAGTACTTCTGCTTCCGTACTGCTCGACCCGGGAGAAGCGGATACGCTGATGAACTTTATTGATTTTGTTACCAATACTGTATTTATGTCAGGCACTCCGCCCGACGAACGCGAATTTTCGTACATCAGCAGGTCTGGTTTCGAGGCAGGATGCTACTGGAACAAAGGCTGGAATGTGTATATAAGGGTGGACTATAAAGACAAACGCACCAATGTGGAGTTCAACCGTGAAGATGTAATGGCTTTCAAGTCCCTGCTGAAGCAGGCCAAATCAAACTTATAATACTTCACCCCTTAACCTGTAAAGGGTAGCAGGGCTATTTGCAGTAGTAACCGGAATGGTATAGTTTGTTGCCTTCGCCATCAGCCACAGCATAAACAAAGTCCTTTTGCAGGGCATAGGCGCCCACTTCACCCAGTTTGTTCATTGCCAGAAAAGCCAGCTGGAAATCCTTGTAATCACTCTGTTTGCGGGCTACTCTTTTAATGGCTTCCTCGCATGCCTGTTGCGGGGTATGTCCGTTGCGCATAAGTTCCACGATGAGCATGGATCCGCATATTTTCATGTTGGCTTCGCCTTTGCCCGTTGAGCAGGCTCCGCCGGCCTCATTATCCGCATACATGCCTGCCCCTATAATGGGCGAATCGCCCACGCGTCCGTGAAGTTTCCAGGCCAGGCCGCTGGTGGTGCATGCTCCCGATATGTCTCCCGCCGCATCTATTGCCACCATGCCTATGGTGTCGTGG
>JABEUT010000048.1 GCA_013044305.1 Bacteroidia bacterium | reverse complement strand
GAAGAAGCCCAGCAAATGGGATTTGAATTTTAGCACCCTTTGGGTGCTGTATTAAATACCACCTTCTCTGAAGGTGGATTTTTATTATTCCTCAACAAACAATAATGAATATGCCGCCAATAACCTATACCCCTCTTAAAATGAAACTCTGCATAACGATAACCACAGGCCAACACACACATCGACATTATTCTCTTACCTTTGCATATTAAATGCAAGAAAACAAGTTGTGACGAGCGCCGATATTAACAGACTGAAAGAATACCTTAAAGGTAAATCGCGGATAGCAATAATAATGCATAAATCGCCCGACGGCGATGCCATCGGTTCCTCACTGGCGGCGTATCATTTTTTTAAATCATTCGGGAATTCTGTCAGTGTGATAAGCCCGGATGCCTACCCCGACTTTTTGAAATGGATGGCGGGCTCCAAAGAAATAACAGACTATAGCAGAAACAGCAAAGCGGCGTTACAGTCCCTGCGCTCCGCCAACCTGATCGTGTGCCTCGACTTCAACTCACTGAAACGCATTGACAAACTCGGCGGGGCGGTAGCCAAATCCAAGGCGCTTAAACTGCTGATAGACCACCACCCCCAGCCCGAAGGGTTTGCCGATATTATGCTGCATACCACCCAAGCCTCGTCAACTGCCGAACTGGTTTTCGACTTTATCAGTTTGCTGGGCGAAGGCAAAAAAATAAACAGGAATATCGCCAACTGCCTTTATGCCGGAATAATGACCGATACGGGCTCCTTCCGCTTTTCGTCTACCACCGTGCACACCCACCGCACCGTAGCCGAGCTGATGGAAAAAGGAGCCGAAACCACCCGCATACATCAGCTTATCGAAGACAACAACAGAGAAATACGCATGAGGCTCTTCGGGTATGCCCTCTTCGAAAAAATGAAGATACTCCCCGAATTCGGAACCGGGTATATCGCCCTTACCCAAAGCGAACTGAAGCAATTTGATTACCGCGAGGGCGACACTGAAGGGTTCGTAAATCAACCCTTGTCGGTAAACGGGGTGGTGTTTTCCGCCCTCTTCAGCGGAAAAGCCGATGGCAGCGGAATAAAAATATCGTTCCGTTCAAAAAACAACTTTGATGTAAACCGTTTTGCTCGGAAGCACTTTAACGGGGGCGGACATCTGAATGCCGCCGGAGGAAGCAGCGAGCAGTCAATGGATGAAACCATCATGAAATTCATATCGTTGCTGAAAGAATACAAAAACGAACTAAAACCCTCCGCAAAGGGCCGTAAAGCCGGTTAATGATGCCGGTAAGGCTTGTGCCACTGCAACCGATGAACCTGCCGATTAAAAAATATCAGCACGCCTTTTTGCCCGCAACACTGTTATTTGCATTCTCCTGCCTGATTGCATCGTGCGGCAACCCGCAGCCGGACAATCCGCCCCCTGTGCCGCAGCTGCTTTCCGAAAAGCAGGTAAAGCAGGAGCTTATACCTTCGCACAGAATGTTCGTAAAGCAGGAGGAGGATGAGATAAAGCAATTTATTAAACAGCACAACTATAAAATGCAGTCAACCCCTACAGGCATTTACTATATGATTACCAGCCATGGCAGCGGAATACAGCCCGAAACCAAGGACATTGTAACGGTAGCTTACAGCATAAGCCTGCTCGATGGAACCCTGTGCTACAATTCGGAAAAGGACGGGCCCAAAGAATTTAAAGTGGGCGAAGATGTTGAAGAAAGCGGCGTGCATCAGGCTGTGCAGCTTATGCACCAGGGCGACCGCGCCATGTTTATTATACCCTCTTACCTTGCCGCAGGGCTTATAGGCGACCGCAACAAAATACCACCGGGGGCGGTAGTGGTTTACGACATCAGATTGCTTGCCGTGAAAAAGGCGGGCTGAAGGCGCTTTGCAGCTCCCTATTTGGCAGGGTTCTTCTTATACCTTGTGCGGAACTTATCTATGCGTCCTGCGGTATCCACCAGTTTCATCTTGCCGGTGTAGTAAGGGTGCGACATGTTGGATATTTCAAGTTTCACAAGCGGATATTCATTGCCGTCTTCCCATACTATCGTATCCCTTGTTTCGGCAGTCGACTTCGAAAGGAATGCATAGTCGTTCGATACGTCTTTAAAAACCACCAGGCGGTAGTTCTCGGGATGAATGCCTTTTTTCATAATTTTTTTTAAATTTAGGGGTGCAAAGGTAATTCATTTTTTGTAATTAACAAAACCGGACTTAATCCGCGCTGATTTTTGGGCAGGCAGCCCGGCAAAGCTTAGCGCGCAGAAACGGCTTTGTGATTAAGTTTTTCGCGCAGGCCTTTTATTTTTTCATCGGCTATATAGTCGTCGTAGGGCATGTATTTGTCAATGATACCGCCGGGGGTGAGTTCAATGATTCGGTTGGCAACGGTTTGAACAAACTCGTGGTCGTGTGAGGTAAACAGTACAATATGCTTCCAGTCCTTCAGCGCATTGTTGAATGCAGTTATCGATTCCAGGTCGAGGTGGTTGGTGGGTTCATCTAATATCAGGCAGTTGGCTTGTGTAAGCATCATGCGCGCTATCATGCAGCGTACCTTTTCGCCGCCCGACAGTACAGTGTCTTTCTTCAGCGCTTCCTCGCCCGAAAAGAGCATTTTGCCCAGGAAGCCCCGTATATAGGTCTCCAGCTTGTCTTTGGAATACTGCCGGAGCCAGTCTGTAAGGTTCAGCCCTGTATTGAAAAAGGAGGAGTTCTCGTTTGGCAGGTATGATTTGGTAATGGTGCTTCCCCAGCGGTACTCGCCCGAACCGGCTTTTTCGGTTTCTGTAAGTATTTCGAACAGTGCGGTTATGGCGCTGTGTTCTTTTGCCAGAAAGGCAATTTTGTCGCCCTTGTTCACGGTAAAGCTTACGTTGGAGAAAAGCACGCTGCCGTCGGCCGATGTTTTGGCAAGGTTTTGAACGCTCAATATCTGATCGCCGCAGTCGCGTTCGGCTTTAAAAATAATGCCCGGGTATTTTCTCGACGAGGGCTTTATTTCGTCCACCACAAGTTTTTCGAGCAGCTTTTTGCGGCTGGTGGCCTGCCGCGATTTTGATGCGTTGGCGCTGAACCGTTCAATAAATTCCTGAAGCTCTTTCCGTTTTTTTTCCACCT
>JABEUT010000296.1 GCA_013044305.1 Bacteroidia bacterium | reverse complement strand
GGCAACCGCTCTGACAGGCGAGCCGTCGGCATTTTCAATCTTGAGTGGGAAGCACTGAAAGGTAAATTCACCGGAGGGCAGGCTGTTGAGGTTGGTCAGGTTTTCGATTATCAGTATTTCGTTTTTCAGTACAATATGGTGGTTAGGCAGCGCCATATCTGTAACGGGATCGAGCGAAATGGTGTCGAGGCCTATGCCCTTTAAATTGAATTTCGTAAGCCACAGAGCGGCTTCGGCCGTTAATGTCGGGAAGTTGCCGAAGTATTCCGGCGTGTTCCATTTTGCGTGCCAGCCGCTGTTCAGTAAAAGAAATGATATGCGGGCTATGCGTTCTTCAAAAGGGGCTAAAAAGTCGGTGGTTATTTTTTCATTTGTCAAATTCCTGCAATCTATGACCATAGCCCTGCCTGTGAATTTATCAATCGGAAAGGCATCAAGTGTTCGGGCATTATTTATAATATGATATGGGGCATCCATGTGTGTGCCCGTGTGGGTGTAAAGTGTCATCTTTAATTCCCTGTATCCCTCAATGTCTATCTTTTGGAAAACTGGCTGTTCGGTTCCCGGGAACACAGCCATATCGGGCTTAATATGGTGTGTGAGGTCTATTATTTTCATACTTAAAAATTACCTTGAGGCTAAATGCTTACGCTTCCTGGGGGCAATAAATATAGAATTATTTCGGATTAAGGGGCTTGGTAAAGCTGGCTCGCGGGTATCACCTGCTTGTACTGGTGCAGGCTGCTCCATATAAGCACAGCGGTGCCTTTTTGTTTTCTGTTCCCGCGGTATTCGGCGCAAATCTTGTATTTCTGCCCCTTTACGAGGGCAATCTGCGCCATCTTTTCGCCGTGCGGTATCTTTTTACTTTCCGGGCCAAGTAGCAGGGAATCATTCAGCCATACCTTCATGTGGGAGTCGTTATTGATATAAAAATTGTAGGTTTCGCTATACAAGGGCTGTACATAGCCGCTCCATCTTACCGAAAACCTGTCGGTGGTTACAAGTGTGTCACTCCAGGGTGGACCCCACCTGTAATTGATTGCGGCATCGAGTCTTACCTTTTTATCCCCCGAAAAATCATCGGTTGAATAATATTCACCCGTCAATCCCTCTCCTTTGCCGCAGGGCAGAAAATCCATCATATAAATTCTCCCTTCCTGCTTTATCAGGTTGTACTGTACCCCGCCTATAAATTTTTTATCGTCGGGGCTGAATACGCCCAGCCCGCACCATTGTTTGTGCCCGTTGTATTCCGGGAATGCAGGTTCATTAAAATAAGTAAGGCGTTGTTTCATTGTTCCGTCGGAACGCATAATCCACCAATCAGTACCTTGTTTTGTGGCGCAGGTGTTGCTCATCCAGATTATCCACCTGCCATCATTGGAGTAGCGTGCATGTTCGTTGTAATCATTTTGGGTAAGTTGTTTCATATCGCCGCCCGTTTCAGCATCAATCGTATATATCCTGCAAAGCCACCAGTAAGGAACATCCCAATTACTGCAAAAGATTATTCTTTTACCATCGGGCGAAAAACCGTAGGTTTCATAAAAGCCGCTCCCTTCCGGCTCAAAGGTTTTAATGTTTTTAAACTTAGGCACGCCGCCGGAATCAGAAAAATCGGCTGTTCTGATAACCCATAAGCCAAAGAAGCACTTCTTTTTAAATATATGAGGATGCTGTTTCCTTTCCACCCACACCACCTTCTTGCCGTCGTGCGAAAATCGCGGCATGATGATACCGTCGTCGATGTTGTTTTGGGTTTCCAGAACTTTCCAGGCATGTTCGCCGTTTGCCGTCATCACCCATATATCCGTAAATCCGCCAAAACCGGGTATGGCCGGTACGTGTCCTCCCTTATGTACTGCTTTTTCGGCTACCATCATTACATATCTGCCGTCGGGCGACCAGTCAGGCGAGCCGGTTTCCTTATGGGGGAGGTCGGGGCAGCGGCAGCTTATGCAGGTGTCGTGTGCGCCGCTGCTGTCGGCCACATGTATTTCATAGAAGCGTTCGGGCGATGTGCCTTTCATATCATACATAATGCGTTTGCCGTCCGGCGACCAGGTAACCCCTTCGCCCTGCGGCCTGAACAATCGCAGGCCTACTTCCTGCGAATAGCCCGTGGTGCCTGTAAGGAGAACAAAAGCAGGCAAAAGTATTTTACGGAGATTCATGAGTGGCGGCGCGATTATTTTTTTATTCCCACAAACCTTAGCACATTCGCTTTGCCTTCGTGGTATTTGCCCTCGTGCAGGGTTGTTTCGGCTTCTTCGTTCTGCTTAATTTCCATACCGGCAAAATCTTCCTCGATCATGGCGGGTGTATACAGCATCCCTAGGTCCTTTGGCCCCCCTGACTTATTATTAATCTGCAGCGGGTTAAAGGCTTCCATTATAATGACACCTCCCTTTTTCAGGCTCTGCGCAACCTTCCTGTGAAAGGGTTGCCTTACGGCAGGCGGCAGGTGAAAATAGATAAGCGCGACGGCATCATATTTTCCTGCGCCGGCTTTGAAGGCGGCGGCATCCATAATAGTATAGTTTACGGCAGTTTTAAATTCCCTTGCGAGGGCTGCACACTTATTCCTGCCTGCCAGGCTCAAGTCAAAGGCATCCACCTTCCAGCCGAGGGTGGCGGCGAAAACGGCGTCACGGCCTTCACCGGCGCCAGGTACAAGCAGGCTGCCACGTTTAAGCGGCCGGATAACACTTTCAAAGAACACATTGGGTTTTTTGCCAAACGCATAATCTCTGGCGCTGTATCTTTCATCCCACAAATTTGCCATAGGTCAATTGTTTTATATTTGTTTATACCTCACAAAGCTTGGTCTGGCGGCGGCTTACGGGTTGGTTACGGGGCGTTCGATGTAATGTAAAAACGGCTGCATGGCCTTAAATGCTTCGAGGCAATGTTGTGCAAAACCGTGCGACAGAATATCCTTTTCGGCCACCTTGTGCATGGCAAGCATGTGCTTATGTTTGAGGTATTCCGCCATCGGATCGTTTTTTTCAAAGCCGCGTGGTACGTTTACAAGTTTATCGCCTTCCAGAGTAAAGTATTTTTTAAAGTTTTTGTCGGCAATGATTTTTTTAAACTTATTTCCGTTGAGGCTTAGTTCCTCGCGCATGGCTTGCAGCTGCACCGGCTGGAGCATATACGCACCGCCGCCCATAAAGCCATCGGCAGTGTTAATGTGTACATAATAGCCCGGTACGTCCCACTGCCCCTGTTTTGTTGAAAACTCCGAAGCAAAATTGATTTTGTACGGCGTTTTGTCCTTTGAAAACCTGATGTCGCGGTATATACGGAATGCGCAGTCTTTGGGTTGAAATTTTGCTGCTGCAATTTTTTTATCAATCTTTGCTAAGCCTGTAATCAGCTCGCCTGTAAAACCGAGCCAGTCAGCGTATGCGTTTTCGTAACGGCTTTTATACTTTGTGAACCATTCGCGGTTATTGTTTTTTTTCAGATCCTTCAGAAACTGAAGCGTTTCTTTTTTCAATCCGCCCATGCCTGATTAAATTAAAATTTGAAATTAATCTTTTTACCGTTCATTTATATTTATATAGCTGTCCCGAACCGTTCTGGGTAATGTGTATCGGATAGGGATTACCTGAATAGTAAACATTGCCGATCTGGTTTATGATCACATCCAGTTGCCCGCTGGTGTTTACATAGCAGTCTCCGGTTGTGGAAGCGGACAGGAATGTGTATGCCGTTAAAAGCGAATCGGCGTAAAGAAAGCCTGTGCCGCCGTAAAAGTTGTCCTGGAAGTTGCCGCAGCTTCCGGTAAGGGTAAGGTTGCATGCGCCAAACTGGAAAGCATAGATGGAGCTGCAATTTACGGCCAGTGTAACATTGCCGGAGCTTAATGCCTGTATCTTAAAGTTCGGTGTGTTTATCGTGTCTGTACTTTGTATGGTGCCTACCCCTTCATTATCAATGTTGGTTACTTCGGGCATGGTTATGTTTACCGTTATGATGCTTTTTTTGTAGCTCCGCAGCCAGTCGCAGTTGTTTTCATTTTTCAGGGTAAGCACATTATTGGAAACGCTCGCGCTTATATTTTTGATCAGGTTTTGGCCGCCTTGAATGATCACCTGCTCCTGCGGCCCGATGGTCAGGTTCACGTTTATATTATCCTTTACGTCTAACTGATTGAAATAAATAAGCTCCGGCGTACGGTTGTCTGCCGCCTGCGGGCCTGCGCCCTGAAAGCAATCGCACAGGGGGGCTTTCTTGCACGAAGCGGCTGCAAGTAGCAGTATGGCAAAAGTAAGCTTGCGTTTAAAATTCATTTATCTGTTTATTGAGTCTAAGTAGTTATTGCGCATTTTTGTTTCGTTCAAAACCTGTACCCTCCGCCCCATTCTATATAAACGGCAGAGGCAAAGTGGGTAAGCAGGGTAAGGTTTGCAATTGCATGTTTGCCGAAATAATAGCGCAGCCCGAAGCGGTTGTACAGGTTGCCAGGTGTTTGATATTTGGTAAATACATAATAGCCCATTTCCATTGGCAGCGCCAGATTACCGAGGGTAAGCTCATAGGCTGCCTTTAAGCCGCCTTGTGCATTTTCAAGCGGACTGCGGAGGTAAATGTTTTCGGCTTTCAGCTTGGGGATGTTGGCATAGTTATCGAATACATCAATTCCGCCGCCCAGCCTGCTTTTGCGGCTAAGGGTATAATACCTGTTATATGTTAAAGTTACCGCACCGTAATGAGGGCCTCCCGGCGGCTCGTTCTGCGATAGGCCCGCCGCTGCAATTATTTCATTATGAAACTTTGGGGAGGTGAGTGTATCGCAGCGCAGATTACCGGTACATACCTTGCATGGCTTGAGGCAATAGGACAATCCGGTGTTGACGGTGAGCAGGTTTATGCCAAGGTTAGGGGTAGTAAAGTTGCCGTCGGAGCAATGGGTTAAACCCAGACCCGCCTCAAGCCTGAATCTGTCAGACAGGTAAATATGTGTTGTAAGACGCAGGTTTATCATAGCGTTCAGGTGCGCCCCGATAACGTCATTCTTATAATTGGTGAGCCTGTTATAAATGTCGGTCAGATAGCCCAGGCCTATTCCGAAGCGCAGATAGAGCGCCTCGGTATAGCTTTGCTGAAGGTGAAAATTGACAAAGGGATAAGCCCCGATCATATTCCCGAGTTCTGTCGGGTTGCCCAGGCTGGCGCAGAATAGTGCAAAGCCTGTTTCAGGCATGTGGTAGTCGGTTTCCCAGGGCCTTGTTCCACAGGGTTTATACAGGTAGTCGAATTCGGCGGCCGGTACGTGGGCGCGTATAAGGTACAGCATGGCGGTGGAGTAAACCGGCATAATGTAACCATAGTGTATGTCGACAGTCAGCCACGACCCGCTCCGCACGCTATCCTGGCCCCTGGCTCCGCTACACCATAATACAGCGAAAAAGGTAAACACACAGCAGGCTTTACTCATGTGCTCACCTCTTTATATTCTGCTATCCGCTTATTATCCTGTCCGTTATTCATTTATCTCCTTTTACTGCTGTGTTGGTTGAATCGCTTTTCCATCTGAAGGTTTCCACCAAATGGTATATATCCTGCTTTATGAACTTGAGCACAGGCGCAAGGGAGTCTTTGTTCGGAACTGAATAAAAATAGAGGGCGCCGCGGATAAAATGTTGCGTACTGTCGGTAAGATAAAATTGCATGTTCGAAGCGGCATCTCCCTCAATATCATAAATAAGCCCATATACTTTGTTGTTATAGTTTGTCCAGTCCCTCTCATTAATGGCGCTGGCCTTCACCTCGTGCTTTACTGCAAAGGTACGGCATTCCTCAATCAGTCGGGGAAGGTTTCCGCTCACCTGCTTGTAGCTAAGGTATATTTTGCCGTTGAAAGAAGGGAATACAACATTCATCCAGCAGGGTTCAGCTCCGGGTTCAGTATCGGGAACCACCTTGGCATATACGGGGTACTCAAAGGTGAACGGGCAGCCGTTATTGAAAGACCTGTATTGTTTCTCGGGCAGGGCAATGCGGAAATAACCCTTGCGTCTCGGTATATTGTTGTCTTCATTCATGCAGGATGCTATTAACAGAAGTACGAACAGAAAGTTATAGTGTAATTTCATCCGGCACATCAATTTTCTGCAAAGTTAGCATCTTAAGTCTTCAGAAATAGGCGATAAATGCCCCCGGCGCTTAAAAATATAGAAAAAGGGACGTTTGAAAGGCAGCAGGAAGACATGTAATAAATAACATGAATGTCAAATGGTTATGATTTGCATATATTTCGTGTCGCAGTAAAAAATGAGCATTTTAAGGGTTCAAATGTCAGTCAGAACATAAATTATATTAAATTTGCATCCTCAATTTGATAATCAGGTATTCGGACCATGGATTAATAT
>JABEUT010000047.1 GCA_013044305.1 Bacteroidia bacterium | reverse complement strand
GGGGAACAGATTAATTATATTCCGGCCAGGCATAGTATGATTAAAGCCCCAAAAAGCGATAAATAATGTACCGAGTCATCCGTCCACACAGCTGACACCTGAAGTTCTATGCCCATGCCTATTGAAGGTAAAAAAGCCGGGGCGGTTGTTAAAGCAGTATGATTCATTCTAGCACTCATTCGTACCTCTAATCTTTCTACCTTTGCCTCAAATTAAATACTTTTTTACTTATGAAACCTGCACTTTTACTTTTCGGTTTTGTGATGCTTCTTATGCCGGATGCGGCCGTATATGCCCAAAACAAACCTTTATCCATAGGTGATTCGGTACCCGGATTTACGCTGAAGGACGAAAATGACAGTGTTTTCAATATTGAAAAATACCACGGTTCCAAAAAGGTGGTAATTTACTTCTATCCTCATGATGCGCGGCTGGAAACGGTAAAGTGGCTTTGTGCTTTCAGAGACAATATGGTAGGTTTTAAAAAAGCCGGTGCGGTAGTTATTGCCATCAATAACGGCACGGTAGAAGAACATAAGAACTTGTACAATAAGAATAAAATCAATTTCCCTTTGCTTTCTGATCCCGATAAAAAGGTGATGAATATGTTCGGTTTCAAAGGCGGGCTGTTTTCAGGGCAGGCTACTTATATCATGGATGAGTCCGGGCAGATTTTGTTTTTCCTCGATCGGGGTTCCGACCATGCCCAAAAAGCGCTGGAGTACTTACGAGCGGCAAAAAGGTAAGTGTTGTTAAATAATCCTATTCAATCATTTTACGCCGCATGAAGAAACCTGCTCTATTTCTTGGCATATTGTCCGCTATCCTTATTTTTTCAATGGTTAAGGCACAGACCCACCCGCTCGCCATCGGCGACACCTGCCCCCGTTTTTCATTACCTGATCAAAACGACAGCCTTGTGAACATGAAGGATTTAATTGGTAAAAAAATTCTGGTCATCTATTTCTATCCGAAGGATGAGAGCCTTGTTTGCACACGCGAAGCCTGCGCCTTCAGAGATAATTATGAAGCATTTAAAAAACTCGGAGCCATAGTGATCGGCGTGAATTACGGCACCGTTAAGAGCCATAAGGATTTCAGTGAAAAAGATAAACTTCCGTTTGTCCTGCTAAGTGATTCGAACAATGCGGTACTAAAAATGTTTGGTCTTAGTGGTTTTGCCAATGGCCGTGCAACCTATGTGGTAGACCTTAACGGGAAAATTGTGTTTACCCATAACGCAATGCTGCAAGGAGCGGCCCATGCCGAAAAGGCGCTTGAATATATCGAGCGAATGGAAAGTAAGCACTGAATTATAGTCCTTGTCTATAGCTTGATGCACACATTTTTGGGTTCGGTAAAAAACCGCATCGCTTCCCATCCGCCCTCACGTCCTACCCCGGAATTCTTCATCCCGCCAAAAGGCGTCCTCAAATCGCGCAGCAGCCAGCAGTTGATCCACACAATACCGGAACGCAGCTGTGCGGCCATTTTGTGCGCGCGGGTCAAATTCTCGGTCCAGAGCATGGAGGTAAGCCCGTATTCCGTGCTGTTAGCCGCCTGCAAGGCTTCCGCTTCGGTTCCGAACGGCATGATGGTTACCACCGGTCCGAAAATCTCTTCCATATTGGTGCGGCAGTTATAAGGCAACCCTTCTATTACGGTTGGCTCAATGTACCAGCCCCCTGCATATTTGCCTTCCATTTTAACTGCCTTGCCCCCGCACAGTATTTTTCCTCCTTCACTCTTTGCCAGTTCTATATAATGCAGTATTTTTTCAAAGTGCTGTTTAGAGACAATGGCGCCCAGCCTGCTCGTATCATCGGCGGGGTTGCCCACTTTCAGCAGTGCGGCTTTTTCTACAAATTCCTTTTTGAACCGTTCGTAGCAGGTTTGTTCAACGAGGATCCGCGAGCCACAGAGACAAATTTCTCCCTGGTTGGTAAAAGAGGAGTCTATGGTTTTGCGCATCATTTCATCCCAGTTGCAATCGTTGAATACAATAACAGGGTTTTTACCGCCGAGTTCAAGCGACAGCTTTTTGAATTTGGGTGCGGCGGCGGCGGCAATGGCGGCACCGGTTTTTGTTCCGCCCGTAAAGGAGATGACGCTTACATCAGTGTGGGCTACAATGGCTGAACCTGCTTCAGATCCCCGACCGTGTACTATGTTTAATACGCCTTTCGGCAGCCCCGCTTCTATGCACAGCTCCGACAGCATGAAGGCGGTCATCGGTGTTATTTCCGAAGGTTTTGCCACCACGCAATTGCCCATAGCCAGTGCAGGTGCTATCTTCCACGTGAAAAGGTACAGGGGCAGGTTCCAGGGCGATATGCACCCCGCAACGCCTATTGGGCTTCGCAGGGTATAGTTTATTGCCTTGCCTTCCATATCGTGTGCTTCCGAAGCAAAATGGAGCGCTCCGGTGGCAAAAAAGCTGATGTTGCTAACGGCGCGTGGTATGTCCACTGAACGGGCGAGCCACAAGGGTTTGCCGTTGTCGAGGGATTCGGCAAGGGCAAATTCTTCCAGCCTTTTTTCCAGCAAAGCCGATATGCGAAGCAGCATGGCCGACCGTTCCTCCTTCCGCATGGCGCTCCATGCCGGAAATGCCTGTTTTGCCGCTTCCACAGCCCGGTTCACGTCTTCGGCGCCGGAGTCGGGCAATATGGAATACACCTCGCCGGTAGATGGGTTATAGTTATCAAGGTATCTGCCTCCGGTAGGGGGTACCAGGCTTCCGTTGATGTAATTGTGAATCTTTTTCATGGCTCTCGGTATTTAAATAGCAGGTCAGCCTGCCACAGCCTTTATTAATTATTGAACCGGAAGTGCATCACATCGCCGTCGCGCACCGAATAGTCTTTGCCCTGAATCATCAGCTTTCCCGCTTCGCGGCATGCCTGCTCCGAACCGTATTGCAGGTAGTCTTCGTAGCTTATCACTTCCGCCTTTATAAATCCTTTTTCAAAATCGGTATGAATAACACCGGCTGCCTGTGGCGCTTTTGCCCCATTCATTATTGTCCATGCCCTTACTTCCACTTCGCCCGCCGTAAAGTAAGTGGACAGGCTAAGCAGTTTGTATGCAGCCTTAATGAGTTTGTTTACTCCCGGCTCGTCCAGCCCCATTTCCTGTAAAAATTCTTTTCTGTCTTCCGGCTTTTCAAGTTGAGCTATTTCTGCCTCAATGGCGGCGTCTATGATCATCACCTCTGCATTTTCGGCTTTTACGGCCTGCTTTACCGTTTCGGTGTATTTGTTGCCTTTAAGCGATGCCTGGTCTACGTTGCAAACATATAATACGGGTTTCATAGTGAGCAATTGCAACTCCTTTATATGCTCCTTGTCTTCGTCGGGCAATTCAACCGTGCGCGCATTTTTTTGCTGCGAAAGGCATTTATGATAGGCGTTATATACTTCCAGTTTCTTTTTCGCTTCCTTGTTATCGGTTCCGGTCTTAGCCGAACGGGCAGCTTTTTGCAATACCTTTTCTATGGTCTCCAGGTCTTTCAGCTGTAATTCTATGTCCACTATTTCTTTATCGCGCATGGGGTCAACCGATCCTTCCACGTGTATAATGTTACCGTTATCGAAGCACCGCAGCACATGCAATATGGCGTCGGTCTCCCGGATATTGGCCAGAAACTGGTTGCCCAATCCCTCGCCTTTGCTTGCCCCTTTTACCAGGCCAGCAATGTCCACTATTTCCACCGTTGCCGGCACCACCTTCTTCGGATGCACGATTGATTCCAGCTTCCAGAGCCTTTCGTCGGGTACATTAATAACGCCGATGTTCGGTTCTATGGTGCAAAAAGGGAAATTAGCCGCCTGCGCCTTTGCATTGCTCAAACAGTTGAACAGAGTGGACTTGCCTACATTAGGCAGCCCTACGATACCACACTTTAAACTCAATTTATTTATTGTTTGGCGCAAAAATACTAAATAGAACTTTATGGAATGCGCTTCG
>JABEUT010000295.1 GCA_013044305.1 Bacteroidia bacterium | reverse complement strand
TTTTACGGCATAAGTCGTATAAAGGCAGTAGGGCACGTGGTAGACGACCTGCCCGAAAAAGACCCGGTATATGCCGATATGAATTACTTTGTAAATACCTTTGGCGGCGTGCTGCCGCTTGAGGTGGAGATTGATACGCCCAAACCCGACGGTATTTTCGCCGACAACGGCAAGGTGCTTTACCGCATGGAAAAACTCGAAAGGCTGCTCAAGAGTTATTCCTGCTTCTCGCGCCCCATATCGCTCCTGGAAGGGTTAAAGTTCATGAATCAGGCCTACCATAACCAGGACTACCGATATTTTATCATGCCCTCGGTTACCGACCTTTCTTCCATTTCGCATATCCTGCAAGGGGCAAAGCAAAAGGAGAGCCTGCTGCATCCCTTTATAGACAGCCAGAAACAGGCTACACGCCTCGAGGTACAAATGGCCGATATAGGCTCGGTGGAGATGAAGAAATTGCTCGCCGGACTGCGCCCCCGCACCGACAGCATTTTTAATTATGACTATCCGGATAAAAGCTGGCTTCCCGCCGACCGTCAGTGCAAGGTTACCTTTACCGGCAACTGTCTTATTTTTTTACGCGGGAATGATTTCCTCCTTACCAACTTAATGGAAAGCATAGCCCTTGCCATCATTCTGGTATCCCTTGTGCTATACCTGCTCTTTACATCCTCGCCACTCATGGTATTCATATCTACCGTGCCAAGCCTTTTACCCCAGATAATTACTTTGGGGCTCATGGGCTTTTTTAATATACCCTTAAAACCCAGCACCATACTTATATTCAGCATTGCCTTCGGCATTTCATCCGACGGCACCATGTATTTTCTGGCTAAATACAAGCAGGAGATTAAACGGGCTAATCTTAACATTTCGCAAATAATTTCACTTGTGATACGCGAAACGGGAGTAAGCATGGTTTATACGGCGCTCATACTGTCCTGCGGCTTCCTTATTTTTGTCTTTTCTGGTTTCGGCGGCACCAGATCGCTGGGCATTTTATTATCGGTAACCTTGCTTATGGCTTATTGTTCCAACCTTATTCTGCTGCCATCATTTATGCTGTCGGTGGAAAAGAGGCTGCTGCGGAAGATGCTTTCGGAAAAGCCGATAATTGAGCTGGAAGAAGAAAATGAAGAAACTCCGGTTTAAGGCTTAGTGCCCTGCCCTGTTCTTCATCCACCCTGCAAAGCGCTCTATAGCCATGGCGCGGTGGCTTATCCTGTTCTTTTCTTCAAGGCTCATCTGTGCGAACGACTTTGCGCTGCCCGACGGAATGAACACCGGATCGTAGCCGAAACCCTTTACCCCTTGCCTCTGCGGTGCTATGGTACCGCTTACGGTTCCTTCAAATAAACGGGGGCTGCCGTTTTCCACCAGAGCAATAACGGTTCTGAAACGGGCCCGCCGGTCATTCACTCCCTGCATTTCGAGCAGCAATTTGGCGATGTTCTTATCCGCATTCTTGTTCATACCTGCATAGCGTGCGGAGTAAACACCCGGTTTTCCGCCGAGGGCATTTACTTCGAGTCCGGTATCATCGGCAAAAGCCGCAACATGGTACATTTCAAAAATAAATCGGGCTTTCATCACTGCATTTTCTTCGAGGGTGTCTGCGGTTTCGGGTATTTCCCCGATAAAACCCAGATCTTCGGGCAGCAGCAATTGAATGTATGGAGGCAGCAAGGGCTTTATCTCCTCTGCCTTATTCCTGTTTTGTGTGGCTAAAACAAGCTGCATGATTAAAGCAATAGATTTATTGGAAAGGGTATAAAATAATCTTCAGAATGGCGCAGAAGATGACCTCGGAAAGTGGAATGCGGGGTGTGCACTCAATACCCTTAATGGGTTACTGTGCGTTCTGCTGCTTAAAGCCGATAAGTATTACGGCGCAGCCCGATCCTGAATTGGTGCTTGGGTTCAGCTGGGCATCAATAATGCAGTCCATGGTATTCTTGATCTTAAAATCCCAGTAGGGTGCATTCTGATAGTTGCCGCTGGCAAAAATTACATTGCGTTGTGAATCGAGCACGGTGAACAGCAGGTTGCCGTCGGTGGAGCCGCTGCAGGCCACTATCCTGTAAGTGGCGCCTCCGTAAAAGGTAGTGTGGAACTCGGCTGTTTCGTCGGAGTTCACCAGCAGGGCGCGGTATTGCTGCCCGTCTGATATAAATGAGGCATCCAGGTTTCGTTTTGCACATGAAGCCGCCATGCTGTCGCACTGGGCAAAAGCAATCTGGCATGCGGCCACAAAGGTGAACAGCGATAATATACGAAGGAGTTTTTGCATAATCAGCCTGCTATTTGGTTTCTTAGTGTTTGAACTTTATCTGAAATGGTTTTCAACAGTTCGGGTGTAATTTTTACTTCACTGGTGCTGTTCACGCTGGTGGTTTTGTTCTGCACATCCACCACCGGGGCCGAATAATTATAAATAAACTGCACGTTGTCGAAATCGCCTGCAAGGCTTGTAAGCCCCGTAAAGAGTGATGCATATTCGGGTTTGTCTTTATAGGGCGACAGCATTTTCAGCAGGGTCTGTATCGAAATTTTCTGTTCGCCTATGCGCCTTACAAGTTCGTCTTTGGAATTGCTCATGTTTTCCTGTGTTGCAATATACAGTGCTTCAATCCACCCGCCGGTTATAATGAGTGAGCTAAGGTCGCGCTGGTTGTTATCTTTGAAAAAGGCGTCGCTTTTCCTGAATGCTTCCGATACCATGGCAAGCAGCGAGTCCTCAACGCCCATATTATTCTGAAACCGTTTTATGAGTTCGGCGCTGAACGATTGGGCAACTCCTATGTCGGTAGCCAGCTTCTGCACGGAGGCAAGGTACTGCATGGCGTCCTGTGTTTGATTATACAGTGATATATAAGAAAGGTCGGCTCCATACACACCAAGGTTGAGGGCTTTTTTAAACCTTGTATCGTACTTTGTGCAGTTACCGGTTGCATTCAGAACATTTTTGTTGTATGCGTACCCGCCTTTTTTAATGAGCAGTACCGTTTGAACAGGCGAGGGGATGCTGAATATCTGGCTGTTCAGCTTCAATAATTCAGATTTGGCGCTATCGTTACCGGTAGCCGTTGAGGCTATGTTCTGGTTTTGTACTGCGCTATGACAGCCTGCCATGCCAAAGGCAAGCGCAATCAGGGCTGATAGGTTTACTGCTCCGGATATTAATTTCATGCTTGGCTGATTAACTGATAATGAATATTTTTTGAAACCGGTTAAAAAAATTTGAAATGGTATGCTTACTCAAATAATTAAGTTCAAAAGTAATATTTTTTTAGAAATTCATCTGCCGGCTGATAAAAAACTGCATTTGGCATTACAAAGTAAATGGGAATTAAAAAGCCCCGTTCATAAAGAACGGGGCTTTTGCTAAAATCCTTTCAGATACTCGTCTGGTTATTGAACCACCATCTTTTGTGTGATGGAGTTTTGGTTAACGGTTACGCGGTAAAAATATATGCCGGCACTCAATGAAGCTGCATTGATGCTGACTACGTTTACACCTGCGCCCATTTTTCCGGGCATCATGCTCCAAACTTTTTGTCCAAGCATATTGAACACATCTACGCTAACCATGCTTGCCTGTGGCAATGTAACATTGAATTCCGTGGTTTTGTTGAATGGGTTCGGATAGTTGGGCGATACGGAGAAGCCGTTTGACGAAACATTGTCTACCCCTTCGGTAAAGTTGCTGTCGCAAACAAACCTTACGCTGTTCTGGTAGAAAAAGTTAATAGGCGCGGTTCCGTCATTGGGTATATTCTGGGGTTCAGCATAAACACAAGGAATGGTGTACCTCATGCCTGGGCATCCGCTGCCTGAATCCAGTGCTATGTTTGATACGCAAAGGAAATACTGATCGGCGGTGTTGGTGAACTGCTGAACGGTGGAGGTTGCATTATTTGTAACATCAAATGCCTGACCGAAAATATCGGGAGAAATGATGGCTGTATCGCCTGTGATATCATCTTCCCAGATACAGAACAGGTGGGTTCCGTCGGTGGTTCTCGATGCCTGTATGCGGGCTCCGAAGCTTACCGAGGCTGTTCCGGATGACCAAGTTCCGTCGTTAACCATAACGCTGGGCTTCACGTTCATAGAGTCTATGAAACGAGCCTGCCATCCGCCTGTGGGGCTGGTGGTATGCAAGTCGTATAAATAATACTTTGCCTTGTTATAAGTATATATGTTGTAGGCCGAATCGGGGTTGCCGTAATACATGCCCTGTACCGAACAGAAGATGTGCAGGTTGTTGTTGGCATCCACGGTCATGTCGTAGTCGTTCTCGCTTCCTTGTTGTGAGCCAATAACATTGATGAGGGGAAGGGCATAGCCGCTGTCCGAAGTAACCTGGCCGCTGCTAACAAGATATTGCACAAGGTTGGGCAAGGTGCGGAAGTTGAAAGGCGTCATCATGTTCCATGTCTGACCATGGTCGGTTGTTTTATACACAATAGGCTGGTATGAAACGAAGTCAAGTCCTGCCGAGTCAAGGTTGCCGAGGAATACCACATAGCCTGTAGCTCCGTTCTGCGACCAGGCCATACCGGGGTTGCTTATAAGCTGGCAAGGGCTTCCGGCGCCGTTACCTGAATCTATAGGGGCATTTGCGAGTGCGCCGTTGTAAGCGCTCCAGAAGTGGGGTTTAATAACTGTTTGTGTCCAGTTAAAGCTGTCGGTGGCAAATTTGCCGGTTGTTATCACTGCTCCCAGCCACCTGGTGAAAAAGCCGCTGGAGTTGTTCGCGTTAAAGCCTTGTCCGATAACGTGTACGGTGCTGTCGTCGCAGCTTTGCATAAATGAAAGGCTGCCGTTGTTTTGTATCTGATGTCCGTTCACTCCGTTCATCCAAACTGCATTATCGAGCATGGTGTTGTCGAGTTTTACGCTGCCATGCACGGTGGCAACCCATGAATCGGCCGGCGAGGGTGCGCTGTTGGTCCAGGGTCCGGCAAAGGCGTTGTAGCAGTTAAGGGGGTTGGTGTTGCCCGCAGGGTTAAAGATAACCCCGTTCGGGTAGCGGCTTGGCTGGTTGCACAACATTACTATGCTCGAATCCCAGCTGTACCCCATGTTGGTTGAATAGGAAACCTCGTAGGCTCCGCTTCCGCAACCTGCTTTCGATGCATCTTCGCGGTGCGTCATCGCTATCAGGTGGCAGGCTTTATTGGCGGTAAGGGCTGTGGTGCTTGCATCCAGTACGCCGTATGCGTTATAGCTCGATCCTAAAGGAATCCTTGATGCCTGAACCCTGTGCCTGTTCGGCTGCTGGCCGCTGTTCTGGCTCCGGCCTGCAGGCTGGTCATTCCTGTGCGCCTGCTGCATGTTCAGGTAGGGACGAAGGGCGATGCACTTCGTGTTACGGGTGGGTGCCGGCGTGTTTTGTGCCATGGCGCCGAAGCTGATTCCCGCTGCTAAAATAAACAGTACTGATTTTTTCATAGCGATTTGGTGGTTTGGTTGATGATTGCGGTTTCTTTCTTTTTAAT
>JABEUT010000294.1 GCA_013044305.1 Bacteroidia bacterium | reverse complement strand
GTCTTAAAGTCCTTCAGCACAACCGAGGACACCTTGCCGCCCTTGTTTGAAAAGGTAACAGTGAACAGGTCGTTCTGGAGTGCAATATAATTTGGCTTTGCATGGAGCGCCGGATAGAATATGACATATTCCGTTTCCAGTTTATGCCTTTGCATGAGCGTATCGGTTCCTGTGGTATCCTTTGCAGTGGCTGCTACAGGGGAGCCGGCCGTATTTGCCTTTGCACTTATGGCTGTTGCTTTCAGGCTGTCGCTCTTCCTCTGCGCTTTCATAAGCGAATCCTGCCTGGCTGCCTCGCGCGCCTGTTCCTTTTTACCGGGTGAAGAGGTGTACATCCAGACAAAAAGTATGATACCTATTAAAAATAAACCGATGTACGAATTCCTGTCTGAACCCACAAAAATTATTTAAAGAATTAGAATTTTTATATTAAAGGGCGCAAATTTACAAAAGGGAAGTAACCTGTGAGTAATTATCTTTAGTTTTATAAGGCGCACAACCAATAATTTTACTTTTGATACGTTTATCTTTGAAAAATAACCGAATTGCGCATTGAACCCTTCCCAGCATCTGCCAAAATCAACCTCCTGGAGTAAAAAGGAATTTAAAATATGCCGGAAACACATGGGTGAAGCCGCTTATGCAAGCCCTGATGCTGTAAGTCAATGAAAAAAAATAACATGAAGATTCCCGTCCTGCCCCTGTTTATCATTATTTCACACCTTGCTTTCGGGCAAACTCCGTTGAACGACCTGAACTGGCAGGCCGACAGCGCGGCCTCCGATGAATTCAACTCCGACAGCATAAATACTGTAATGTGGCATATACTTGACTGCCCGGGCGGCGACTGCTGCAACTGGGGCGGTGGCACCGCCTTTCAGAAGGGCAATGCAACCGAATCGGGCGGACTGCTGCGGCTGCGCGTTGACGGACCCGGCATAGCGCCTGTACCCTGCGACAGAAATACCTTCGCCACAGGAGGCGTGGTTTCTAACTCACCCGTTTACCAATACGGTTATTATGAAATTTCGGCCGAACTGCCAGGTTTCATCAGCAACGGAACGCCCTGTGCCCAAAAGTTCGAACCTACCTTCTGGATGGATTATGACACGGCGCACAACGGCTGCGTGCTTGTACATAATGAAATAGACATATTTGATATTTCGGGCTATGCCGATGCAAAATCCGATACGGTGGAAGGCGGGTGGTGGTTTCAGAACGGGCGCTGCGGAACCTATACACCCGGCGGAGGCAAGTGCCACAGTTCGTCTCCTCTGTTTCAGGCCTTCCATAAATATGCATTGGAGTGGGATTCCAATTCACTGGTTTTTTATTTCGATGATGTTCCCTATTATGCAGTGTACAACGATCCGGTTAAGCCTATGCACTCCATGAAATTGTATATTGACGAACAGCTTACCGATTCGTCGTTGCACTTCTGCCCGAATATCCCATTCCCCCAATACTACCTGGTTGACTATTTCAGGCATTATGCCCTGAAAACATCATGCGGTTCGCACATTACCCTGCTCGACAGCGCCGCCCTTGTCGCTTACCAATTCTCTGTAAAGTCATCCCTTACCTTTGGTAACGGCAGCGACAGCATCTCGCTGAAGAGTACGGATGTTAAATACTTCCGCGCCGCCGATTCCATAACCATTTACGGAACCTTTACGGCTCCCCTCGGAAGCGAGCTCGGCCTTATACCCACTCCTTGTAATTAAACCTCACATACAACCATGAAAGCAAAACTCCTTTATTTTACCTGCGGGCTGCAGCTTATTGCCGCCGCCAATTATTGCCATGCGCAATTCAAGTTATTCAATACGGGCTGCGCTGCAATAGGTACCGTAACCCCGCCACCCGCCAAAACCCAGATGCAGGTGGTTGGCAACCTGAACTACAATCCGCTTATATTATATGCCAACGACACCCTCCACAATTCCTATTCGGGAATAAACAGCGTGAACGACACCACCACCAGAGCCTGGGCGGTGCAATACGGGGGGCAGGATAAGTTTTATGTTCTCGGCAGCGGCCAATGCTATGGCTATGGCTATTACAGCATAAGCGACTCATCGCTGAAAATGAATGTGCGGAATATCCATGACGGGCTGGATAAGGTAATGGAGCTGCAGGGAGTAACCTACCGCATGAAAAGCGAACCGGGCAAACCACAGATGGGCCTGCTCGCCCAGTCGGTGCAAAGGGTGGCGCCCGAAGCTGTTTCCAGCACGCCAGAAGGCATAAAAACAGTCGCCTATGGCAACCTTGTAGCGCTGCTGGTGGAAGCCATGAAGGAGGAAAACGTGAAGGTGAACCGCCTGGAGCATGAACTTGACAGCTGCAAAACGGTTCTTTCGCAATTAAAACATTAGGTCAGTGCTTTATCATCAATAACTTGCCATCGCCAACGGGCGCGTTATTCATATCCGTTATTCTGTATAAGTATATCCCGCTTGCCTCCCGCTGAAGGTTTATGGTTGTTAAGGATTGTGAAAGTTCTGCGGATGATATTTTCTGCCCGATAACATTATAAACTGATACCTGTAGCGTACCATTGAAATTAGCTATTTGAAAACTGAAGATGCCGTTGCCCGGATTTGGATAAACTGTAATGGACAATTTACCGGCGTGTATGGGTGGCAAAGGAGTTAATTTTTGCACAAGCTGGTTG
>JABEUT010000293.1 GCA_013044305.1 Bacteroidia bacterium | reverse complement strand
CTCAATGCCACCAGACAAGCCTTGTCCATGCAGGGTAAGGTAATTACCCTTTCAGGTTTCAATAAGGACAATTCGCTTGGCAAGCTCGGGCAAGCTAATATCATAGTACCTGTTAAGAGCTACGGCATTGTGGAGTGTTTCCACCAGACTGTATTGCATCTGATACTTGACCACCTTTACCTGTAATAGGAAAGTAACCCCGGGCCCTGCCCTTTTTTATGATTTAGAGGCTGCCTGAACCGTTTCCGGCTAAACCTTTACTGCCTGCATGTTTTTAATGAGTTCCGTACCGAATTCCGAACATTTCAGGAGGGTTGCGCCGCTCATCTGCCTTTCAAAGTCATAGGTAACGCGTTTTGATGCAATAGTACGTTCCATGCTTTTGTATATCAATCGGGCGGCTTCAATCCATCCCAGGTGCTCCAATAGCATGGCGCCCGAAAGCACTACCGAGCCGGGATTAACCTTATCGAGGTCGGCATATTTTGGCGCGGTGCCGTGGGTGGCCTCAAAAATAGCGTGTCCTGTAACATAATTTATGTTGGCTCCCGGGGCAATTCCAATACCTCCTACCTGTGCTGCGAGGGCATCGCTCAAATAGTCGCCGTTAAGGTTAAGCGTAGCAATTACCTCAAAATCTTCAGGGCGGGTAAGCACCTGCTGCAGGGTTATGTCGGCAATGGAATCCTTAATCAATATCCTGCCCGAAGCCAGAGCCTGCTTTTGTTCTGCGTTGGCAGCCTCTTCGCCTTTTTCCTTTTTGGTCTTTTCCCATTGTCTCCATGTATAAACCTTATTGCTGAAAGCTTTTTCGGCAACGTCGTAACCCCAGTCGCGGAAGGCGCCTTCGGTATACTTCATAATGTTTCCTTTGTGCACCAGGGTAACCGATTTGCGGTTGTGCTTTAAGGCGTATTCTATGGCGCTCTG
This sequence comes from Bacteroidia bacterium, assembly GCA_013044305.1. Lineage (GTDB taxonomy): Bacteria > Bacteroidota > Bacteroidia > JABEUT01 > JABEUT01 > JABEUT01. The sequence continues at coordinate 4,018 of JABEUT010000293.1, read as the reverse complement.
CACAAGACGCGCCGTTCCGGCTCGGCTGACGGGTTTTATCCCTATGCCAACGGCCACAGCGGAATCTTCCGCGGTGCCTGCCATTTTAAAAAAATCCTCTGCTTTTTGTTTGGTTCCAAAGCGTATCTTCTGAAAGTCTTTGGGAAACTCTTTTGCGATAAAATCTAATATCTTCTGTGCTTCCGCGCTGCCTGCAACATATTCTATGCCGGCGTATATATCTTCGGTGTTTTCTCGAAAGATAACCATATCTACAGCTCCCGGATTTTTTACCGGTGAAGGAACGCCTTCAAACCAGCGTACCGGGCGAAGGCACACATAGAGATCCAGCATCTGGCGCAATGCCACATTCAGCGAACGGATGCCTCCGCCTACCGGCGTGGTCAGGGGGCCTTTGATGCCGACAAGGTATTCCTTAAATGCCGCAAGCGTTTCATCGGGCAGCCAGCTACCGGTCTTGTTGAACGCCTTTTCGCCTGCAAGCACCTCTTTCCATTCTATTTTCCTGGTTCCGCTGTATGCTTCTTTTACTGCAGCGTCGAACACCCGCACCGATGCCTGCCATATATCCCTGCCCGTTCCGTCTCCTTCAATAAATGGTATGATTGGGTTGTTTGGAACGTTCAGCTGTCCATTCTTCAATGTGATTTTTTCTGCGCTCATGATGTATGTAATTTAAGTTTGAAATTGCGAATTTATTGCTGTTTTTAGATTATTTAGATGATTTGCGACTATTAGTATCCGAAAATGTTTTTCAACGTTAGCTGGTTTACTTTTCCATACCCGGCAAGCGCCTTTATGTTCATATCCTTTTTATTGCCTATCACAAGAATGGTATATGGCTGACCTGATACCTTATTTGTATGGAAATGCTGAATATCTTCAAAGGTTAGCGAAGGAACTTTTTCATATATATCCTGCCTTATATCATGATTGATGCCCAGTTTTTGGTCATGTTCGTAGCTAAACAATTCGTTCTGGCGGATAATCCGGTTTGTTTCAATGTTTTTCAAAACCTCCGTTTTAGAAGTGCTCCACAATTGCGAATAATCGGGTATGGTATCGTTCAGTAGAGAAAACATTCCGTTCAGGGCTTGAGGCAATTTATCTGCCTGTGCGCCAATATAGGCAAGGTTATAGCAGCTTTCAGTGGTATCGGATGGGTTGTTATAACTGCACCAGGTGGAATAGGCCAAGGCCTTCGATTCGCGCAAATCCTGAAACACTACCGACGCCATCGACCCGCCGAAATATTGATTGTATAAGGACGACAGCGGGGCGTCGGCCTGTTTATACCTGCCGCCTTTTTCAAGTACAATTATTTCTGCCTGCTTCATGTCATGATCAACAAAATAAACCTGGTTGTCGCCTTTTTGCTGAATAAATTCCGAAGGCTTGGGCGGAATGTCGAATTGCTTCGGCAGTTTTTGGTATTGAGTTAGTTGGGTGGCCAGTAATGCCGGACTTTCAGGCCCGTAGTACAGTATATGGTGGGGGTAGGAGGTAAGGTGATGCAGCAAATCGGTAATTTCTTCGGCTTTCAAATCCGTCAGCTCATCATTTGTGAGTGTATAGTTAAACGGGTTATGTTCTCCATAAATACCGTACTGATACATTCCCTGAAAGAGTATGTAGTATTTATCTTGTTCATTGTCCTCGCGGTTTTTGGCAATCACCCCTGCCACTTTGCGCATAATAGCCGTATCAGGTTGTATGTCTGCCAGCACTTTTTCCATTAATTTAAGAGCAGGTACAAAATTCTGTGTTAGTCCGCTCATGTATATGTACAGCTGATCTTTTTGCACGAATGTATTATAGGAACATCCCAGTTTATAGAATTCCTGCTGAACCTGTGCGGGTGTCATATCAGATGTGCCTCCGTATTCCAGATATGTGAGGGCAGGGTCAAGCAGTTTGCTGTTTTGATTTCCTATCTTAAAAAGATAATAAACATCAAAAATACTGTCCTCGTTATTTTTTACCTCGTACACAGGCAATATTCCGTCTACCGTTAAATGGCTGATATCTTTTTTGTAATCCAAAAAAATCGGTTTAATTTCAGGAACCTTCTCTGATTCAATTCTTTTAAGAAAGGCCGAAGCGAGCGTTGCGTTTGTTTGTATGGGTGTAATTCTGGGTTTCTGAACCTTTTCAACTGCGGTGTCATTGCCTGTTTTTTTGTAAATCACCACATAATTGTTATTAAAGTTTCGCCTGGCAAAATTTATTACATCCTTTTTGGTGATTTTTGCAAGCCTGTTAACTTCATCCTGAAGGCAGCCCCAGTCCTGCCCTGATGTAAATGCACTCACAAAACTATACGCCCGCGACTGATAACTTCGGTCTTGCTGCATCTGTTGCAGCCTTAAATTATTAACCACCGCCCCAATCAGCCAGTCCGGGAAATCGCCTGTTTTAAGCTTGTTCTCCTCCTTTAGCAGGGTATCCTTTACCTGTTCCAGCGTTTGTCCCCGGTTGGGGTAACCCTGAAGAGTCAATACAGAATAATCTTTCATGGTTTGGTTCCATGCATAGGCATCCAGAACTTTAAATTGTTGTTTTATATCAATATCAAACAAGCCGGCATGTCCGTTGCTCAACAACTGTGTAACAAGATCGAGCGTATCTGCTTCCCTGGAATCGGCACCCGGATACCGGTAGCCTATGGTAACGTATGCCGCCTCGGGACCGAGCACGGTTTTGTACTCGGGTGCAGTGATAGGGGCTTCAACTGGGGGAATGAAAGCAGGAACGGGTTTGGAAGGCATTCCTCCGAAATATTTGTCAACTAATTGAATGGCTGAATCAGGGTTTATATCTCCCGAAAGAGCCATTACCATGTTATTCGGCACATAATAAGTGTGGAAATAGTTAATTATATCTTTAAGCGATGGATTTTTCAGGTCGTGTATGGTGCCGATGGTGGTTTGTGTGCCATAAGGATGTTTTTTGAAAAGCATAGCCATTTCAGCCTCATCCACCTTGCTGAAATCATTATCCAGATGTCTGTTTTTTTCTTCATATACGGCCTCCAGTTCGGTGTGAAACAAGCGCATTACGGGATGGCTGAACCGGTCTGATTCAATCTGCAGGTAGGGTTCAAGTTCGTTTGCCGGAATGTTTTCCTGGAATACGGTTTGTTCAACGCTGGTAAATGCATTGGTGCCTTGTGCGCCAATAGCGGTCATCAGCTTGTCATATTCGTTGGCTATGGCGTAATGCGAAGCCTTATACGATTCACTGTCTATTTCAGCATACATGGCATTTCTTCCCGCAGTGTCGGTCATGGGTATATGCCGGTACTTTTCAAAAAGGCTGTCAATATTGTCGAGCAGCGGTTTTTCTTTTGCATAGTCAGCCGTGCCATAGTCCTCGGTTCCTTTAAAGAGCATGTGTTCCAGATAGTGCGCCAAACCGGTGGCATCATGCGGGTCGAACTTGCTGCCCGCTTTTGTGGCAATGAGTGCTTGTATCCTCGGCTCTATGTTATAGTGGCTTATATACACCGTAAGCCCGTTTGCAAGGGTGTAAATGCGTCCGTTTGTCGGATCATTGGGTACGGTTACATAGTGATACTTGCTGCTTTTTGTGGTACAACCGCTTAAAATAGCTGCCAAAAAGGCAAACAGCACAACTGTCTTTTTCATGTAACCGGTGGTTTTAAAATGCAAAGGTAAGATTTGGCTCATAACCTCCTTATGAATTGGAAAATTGATAGTATATCAGATAGAGTCGCACAAAAAGTGTAAAAAAAGATTGCAGCTCACGGGCCAATGCTTTGGATATGACCGAGTGCCTGCCTTAAGGGCAAAGGAAAGCAGGTATTGCAGAATGGAAAATGGGTTTACGTTCCCTGTGCCGCCCGGGTGGAAGGTATAAAGCCAGTCGCCTAAATTTACAGATGCATATTTTTTACTTATTTTCATTTTTGCCGTTTTTTGTCGGTTCTTGCCGTTTATTGCCGGATTAGGGTGTGGGGGGGGCGGCAAGAAAAATGGCATGATATTGAAAATGAGGG
>JABEUT010000046.1 GCA_013044305.1 Bacteroidia bacterium | reverse complement strand
TTTTTTTATTTCCCTGATTATTGCATCCGCGGTCTCGTCCGGCGTCAGCTCGTCGGTCATCACTTCAATTACAGCATGCTTTTTATACAGAGGAAGGCGTTGCGCATAGAGGACTGCTGCCTTTTCCATATCCCTGAACAAGGGTCTGGAATCAGTATGTATAAGCCTTTGGGTAATGGTTTTGAAATCGGCATGGAGGAATACAATGATTGAATTTTGTTGCAGCGCTGCCATTGCCTCGGGCGAAGCAACCACTCCGCCTCCGCATGAAATAACCTGATTTGATTTCTTCACCGCATCCATCACAGATTTGGTTTCAAGTTCGCGGAAATGTACTTCACCGAGATTTTCAAAAATTGCATTAATACTTGAATGTTCCGTCAGGCAGAGGATGTCGTTGTCAATCTCGCGCCATTCCCAGCCAAGTTTTTTGGCAAGTATTGCGGCAACGGTGCTTTTACCCGAACCCATAAAACCTATAAGCGCAATGTTTTTCATGTGAACTTTACAGTTATGCCCATTTCAGATAAAACGTTCCAGAAACGGGGGAATGACTTTTTTACCACGCCGGGATCCTGTATGAATACGCCCGGTATTTTAGTTCCGGCAACGGCAAAGGCCATGGCCATGCGGTGGTCGCCGTAGGTTTGTATCTGTGCTCCGGCAGGCTTTCCGCCCTTTATGCGAAGGGAATCGGCTGTTGCCTCACAGGCTATGCCCATTTTGCCGAGTTCGTTTTTCAGGGCTGTAATGCGTTCGGTTTCCTTGAATTGGAGTGTCTTCAGGCCGGTTAAGATGGATTCGCCTTCGGCAAACGCCGCCACTACTGCAAGCGTTTGGGCAATATCGGGCATGGCAGACAGGTCGGCTGTTATCGGTTTCAAGGTATCGCATCCGGTAACGGTAATGGTTTTGTCCTTGCTTACCCTGCATCCCATTCCGGCAAGCAGACCTGCAAAAGCGGAGTCGCTCTGAAGGCTTAATGGCGGGAGGTTGGTAACTTCCACGGTGCTGCCAGTAAGCGCCGCCACCGCAAAAAGATAAGAGGCCGAGGAGGCGTCTCCCTCCACGAAATATTCGGCAGGGGCATAGTGCCTGTTCCCTTCAATAAGGTAATGCCCTTTACTTATGTCGCGTATAATAATGCCGAAAGATTCCAATACCGATAAGGTCATTTTAATATAGGGAGGCGAGGCTATTTCACCGTCGCATATAATTTCACTGCTGCCTTCCAGCAGCGGGGCAATCATAAGAAGAGCAGAAACAAACTGGCTGCTTTGCGAAGCGTTCAACCGTGTTTTTCCTCCTTTTATTTTCCCGCCGTTTATTTTCAGGGGCGGAAACCCCTCCTTTTTCAGATAAGTGATTTCGGCGCCCAGATGTCGCAGCGCCTCTGTTAATCCGCCTATCGGGCGTTGCTGCATCCTGTCGCTGCCCTCAAAAATTATTTCGCCCGGTACCATGCAGCACAGAGCGCAAAGAAAGCGCATAACGGTACCGGCGTCGTGTGCATTAAGCGTGCCGCTGAAGGGTTTAAATTTACCGCAGTTGCCTTTTATGGCAAGCCTGTTGCCGATTGTTTCAATTTCGATTCCAAGCGTACGGAGCAGGCCGGCCATAATCAGGCTGTCGTTGGCATCGGATGCACCGTGCAGTGTGGTAACGCCATCGGCAAGTGCGGCAGCCACCATTGCCCTGTTGGTAATGCTTTTGGAGCTAGGCACTGTTGTTCTTGCCTGTACCGGATGGCGCAAAGGAATTATTTCGGCGCTGTTACTCATTCAAGCACATATTCTATGGCGCTGGTTACGTGCTGTTCAGGCTGCTCCATATCATATACCGCTTTGCCTATTCCGTTCAGCAGCACCCACTTTATCCTGTCGCCTTCGTTCTTTTTATCCTGTTCAATTTTAATGAGGACTTCCTTCAAAAATTTCCGCGGCGCTTTCAGGGGCAGCCCGGCGGCTGCAATAATTTTTTCAATTTTCAATAGTTCATCATTCTTCAGCAATCCGGCAAGCTGCGAGAGCTTTGCTTCGGCCACCATGCCTGTGGCGACAGCCTCACCGTGCAGCAGCGGGCTTGCCGACTCATGGCTTGCCATTTCGAGGGCGTGACCTACGGTGTGCCCGAAATTCAGGGTTTTACGCAGCCCTTTTTCATTGGGGTCAGATGAAACAATGTTGCATTTTATGGCGGAGGACAGCCGCAGTATGGTTTCAATTTCTTTTTCCCTGAAACCGCTTATATCGGCAGCATTCAGCCTCCTGAATAAATCGCCGCCTGCAATCAGTGAGTGTTTGATGATCTCCGCAAACCCCGACCTCCACTCTCTTTCGGGCAGGGTTGAAAGGAATTGGGTGTCGCAGACTACCGCCAGGGGCTGTGCAAACAGGCCTATGCTGTTTTTTATGCCTCCGAAGTTTATTCCCGCTTTTCCGCCGATGGCGGCATCAGCCTGGGCAAGCAGGGTGGAAGGCGCCTGAAGGAATGAGATACCGCGCATATAGGTGGCGGCGGCAAATGCGCCAATATCGCATACCACGCCTCCCCCCGCGTTTATAATTACCGACTTCCTGTCGAATCTGTTTCTGAAAAGCACAGTCCAGATATTTTGCAGGGTCTGGATGTTTTTTTGGTCTTCGCCGTGAGGTATGGTTATAAGCAGGTCGTTCTTGTGATAAAGCAGGGGTGTCAGCTTCCCGTACCACAGCCCCGCAACATTCTCATCGGTAAGGATGGCTCGGCGCGTGAAGCGCTTCAGCGAAATACCAGCAATTTTTTCCGCGATGATATTTTTGCCGGTATAAACAGGTACCCGAGGCTGGGGCTTCCCATTTAGAGTAAGGTACTGTATGGTGCGTTTTTTGCCGCCGGCAATTGGTTTACCCATGCCTTTCATTTTTTATGGTTCAGGATAGAACAGCCTGTGCGCTGCCTGCGGCCTTTTGCGCGGGTGAAACCAAATCTCTGAACCGCGCCAGTTCAGTGGCCAGCGTTTGCAGTTCGCTGTATGTTATGTGTTGTTCGGTATCGGTTTCGGAGCTGCCCGCTTCTATAAGGATGCCGTCGTAAAGGTATTCTTCATCCGATATTTTCATCTTCATAGCCTCTATGGTTCCTTCCACAATTTTATCCCTTAATTTGGGGCCGAAAGTATGCGACGGGTCAAAGTACATCTTCATGCCTGTCTGTTTTTTTACTTTCACCGCCGACTCGTGTGCGGGCGCATTCCTGTATAAGCCGCTTTCGGGCACGTCCACTCCTCTCTGAATGTATATCACTTTGTGGATAAAGGGCACATAGCTGCCCATGCCGAGCCAGGTTTTTTCCATGCTTGTGAAACCACCCGATTCTTTGCCAACCCATTTTGGATTCTTCACTCCGAGCGTCCATTTGTTTTCCTTGCTTGCCTCGTACATTTCGAGGAGGCTCCATCCGAGTTGCACCACCGCCGGTGTCCAGAGCAACAGTTGGCAGTCGCGCAGCAGTTTGGCGCAGAGGGGTATTTGTATCAGGGGCGACACTATTTCGCTTGCCACCATCATGCCTGTTTTGTCAATAAATTCCTTTGCCATTTTCACGCTCGGCAGCATCTTCATGTCCTTCAGTCCGCCTCCGGCGGCATAAACTTCTATGTTCTCCACAAGCGCCTCGCTGTCGTACCCCATCGCACCTTTGTTGTACGAATAGCTGGTTCGCGATTTCACTCCCACAATTCTTGCGCCCGCAATTGCCTGCCTTGCCATGCCGTTGCGGTCCTTTACCTCAATTGCCGGTAAATTGAACAACTCCTTGTAATTCTTCTCGCTGATGGAGCAGGGGCCTGCTATAATGGATAATTCGCTGTTCTTAATTTGTGTTTTCATGGTTGCGTTCTGCCTTGTGCGGTTATCAGGCAGCCTTTAATTGGGCTCTTAATTGCTGCAAAGTTAAGCTTGTTTTCCATGTGGTTGAAATATTTCCTTCGCCTTACCGGGTTAAAAAATGCAATTGATATATTCTTCCTGTAAAAG
>JABEUT010000045.1 GCA_013044305.1 Bacteroidia bacterium | reverse complement strand
GTTAAGGGGTAATGTTCATACGCGGCTTAAAAAACTTCAGTCTGGAATGTATGATGCCATCTTTCTTGCTGCGGCAGCGGTAAACCGGCTTAATCTGGATGTTTCGGCTTTTCATGCCGTGAAGTTATCATCCCAGGAGTTTATGCCTGCACCTGCGCAGGGAGTGCTCGCCTTGCAGGTAAGAGAAAACGATGCCGCCTTGCTCACCGTTCTGAAAGCGCTAAACCACCTGGATGTGGAGGAAGCGGTAGGTGTTGAACGGAAAATATTCAGTTTATTCCGAGGCGGCTGCAACCTGCCACTCGGTATTTATTGCGAAAAGCACGCCGATGAATCCGACAAGCCTTTTTTTAAAATTTTTGCAGCCTATTCTCCCGAGGTGAAAGATTACCCCCGCTATTATTATTTCCAAACCGCGCTGCCAACCGGATGGGATAAAAAACTTTCGGACAGGATCAGGCTGAATAAGCCCTGTTCGGTATTCATTACACGCGATATTAAAGACGATGATTTCTTCAGCCGATCCCTTAAAGCCAATGGTTACAAAGTAAACGGAAGGTCCTTTATAGAGTTCAAGCCCATTCCGTTCGGCACTGTGCCGGCAACCGATTGGATCTTCTTTTCGAGCAAACATGCGGTTACATATTTTTTCGACCGGAAGCCTGAAACAGGAAATGCCAAATTAGGAGCCATTGGAAAGTCCACAGCCGAGGCCCTGCGAAGTTACGGCAGGAGAGCCGATTTTATAGGTGCTTCCACCGACACAAGGCTTATAGGCAAACAGTTTGCAAGCCTGATTAAATCGGGCAGGGCTCTATTCCCGCAGGCAAAAGACAGTATGCGAACCGTTCAACAGCAATTTGTGAATAAGGAGCAGGTACTTGACTTAAGCGTTTATGAAACCATAAGCAAGCCTGTGGAAGATACGCCGTATTCCGATATAATACTTTTCACCAGCCCATCCAATGCGGAGGCTTTTTTAGAAAAGAAGCGCCTGAAAAGTGAACAGAAAATTATTGCCATGGGCGATGCCACAGCCCATACCCTGAAAAAGGCGGGCTACCCTTCCGTGTACCACGTTCCTTCTTACGATGAAATTGGTTTGCTGATGGCTGTGTATAGCATTTAACCGCTTAAAGTGCCGGAAAAAATACGAAATTCGCAGGCAATAGCATATTGTAAGCACTCATCTAAATTACTATTTATATGATATACCGTCCGCGCCGATTAAGAATTAACCCCATCATCAGAGAGGTGGCAGCCGAGGTCCGTTTCCATAAGGATATGCTGGTATACCCCTATTTTGTGGAAAAGGGGAAAAATATAACTGCCCCCATATCCTCCATGCCCGGAATAAACCACTTTTCACCCGACATGCTGGTTAAGGACGTAGAACGGGGATTGAAGAAAGGCATAAACAAGGTGCTGCTCTTCGGTTCGGGCGAGGAAAAAAGCGCCGAAGGCAAGGCGGCCTATAATAAGGACACCATAGTGGCGCAAGCTGTTAAGGCCCTTAAAAAAAATTTCAAAGACGAATTATACATTATAACCGATGTGTGCCTTTGTGCATACACATCGCACGGGCATTGCGGCATCATAAGGAACGGGCGTGTGCACAACGATTTGTCGGTAGCGGCCCTGGTCCGGATGGCGCTCGTTCATGCCGAAGCCGGCGCGGATATGGTTGCACCATCCGACATGATGGACGGCAGGGTTGGTATTATCCGGCAGGCGCTTGATGACGCTAATCTGACGGACACCGCCATAATGGCATACTCCATAAAGTTCGCTTCGGCATACTATGGCCCTTTTCGTGAAGCCGCCGACTCCACTCCGCAGTTCGGCGACAGAAAATCGTACCAGATGGATTTCCGCAACCCCAATGAAGCCATGAAGGAGGCAGGCCTTGATGAGGCTGAAGGCGCCGATATACTTATGGTGAAACCCGCCCTCGCCTACCTTGATGTTGTGGCGCGTCTTCGACAGCAAACCCTGCTGCCTGTTGCCTGTTATAATGTTTCGGGTGAGTATTCAATGGTTAAAGCTGCCGCGGGAAGAAAGTGGATTGATGAAAAAAGCGTGGTGATGGAAAACATGCACGCTTTTGCAAGAGCCGGCGCCGGACTTATCATTACCTACCATGCGCGCGACATTTCCGATAATGGATGGTAACCCTGTGATTGGATGAACAGCGTAAGTTCCTTTCTTGAAACCCCTGTGGAGTACCTGAAGAGGGTTGGCCCCCAGCGCGCAGAGGTTCTCAAAAAAGAGTTGGGCATATTCACCTATTCCGATCTGCTTCACTTTTTCCCATTCCGTTACATTGACCGAACCCGCTTTTACAAAATAAAGGAAGTAAGCGAAGAACTGCCGTATATACAGTTAAGCGGCAAAATAACAAACCCCAGGATCCTTGGACAGAAACGCGGAATGCGGTTGGTAGCGGAGTTATCCGACGAAACTGGAGTAATTGAACTGGTCTGGTTTCAGGGAATCAAATGGATAAGTAAAACCCTTCGGCCGGGTATAGAGTATATTGTTTTCGGAAAACCCTCGGTATTCAACGGGAAGTTCAATATCAGCCATCCCGCGCTGGAGGAGAAAACGGATGAGAATATGGAGCTGGTAAAAGGATTACAGCCGGTATACAGCACCACAGAATTATTGAAACTGAAAGGCCTCGACTCCACAGGCATATTAAAGCTGCAACGCTCCCTTGTGCCGCTGGCGGTTAATTATGTGAACGAAACACTTCCGGAATGGATTACCGCTAAGCTGCAATTAATGCCGCTTAAAGAAGCCATGAAACACATACACTTGCCGGCGGGCAACGAAATGCTGGCACAGGCTCAAAGAAGGTTGAAATTCGAGGAACTTTTTTACCTGCAGTTGAATATGCTCCGCCAAAAAATTAACAGGGAGGCGGAAGTAAAAGGATTTACGTTTTCACATGTCGGTAAAACTTTCAACGATTTTTATAACATCCATCTTCCGTTTCCGCTTACAAGCGCTCAAAAGAAAGTAGTAAAGGAAATCCGCAGGGACATGGGAACGGGCAAGCAGATGAACAGACTGCTGCAAGGTGATGTGGGCAGCGGAAAAACGCTGGTGGCACTGCTGAACATGCTTATTGCAATAGACAACGGTTACCAGTGCTGCCTGATGGCGCCAACCGAAATTCTTGCCGTGCAGCATTTTGCCACCTTAAAAGAGCTACTGGCAGGCATGCCCATAGAGTTGGACATTATTACCGGATCAACTAAAAAACGTGAAAAGAAAAAATTACTCGATAAACTTGAAACCGGAGTATTACACATTATTACAGGCACGCACGCTTTGATTGAAGATGCCGTAAAATTCAAACGTCTCGGACTGGTGGTTATTGATGAACAGCACCGCTTCGGCGTAGCGCAGCGGGCAAGGATGTGGCAAAAGAATGAAACTCCGCCACACGTGCTTGTAATGACTGCCACCCCTATTCCAAGAACACTCGCCATGACATTTTACGGCGACCTGGATGTTTCTGTTGTGGATGAAATGCCTCCGGGAAGAAAGCCGGTTAAAACAGTTCACAGTTACGACAACAGGAGAAGCGAAGTGTATGGATTTATTAAAAAAGAAATAGAAGCAGGCCGGCAGGCTTATATACTGTACCCGCTGATAGAGGAATCGGAAAAATCAGACTTGGAAGATCTTGTCAGCGGATTTGAAGAAATACAAAAAGCCTTTCCCGCATACCGTTCTGCCATGATTCACGGCAGGTTAAAATTTGCAGAGAGAGAAAAAATCATGAACTTGTTCGCTAAAAATGAAATTCAGATTCTTGTGGCGACAACTGTTATTGAAGTAGGAGTGAATGTGCCCAATGCAAGCATCATACTCATAGAGAGCGCCCAGCGATTCGGTCTGTCGCAGCTGCACCAGCTCCGCGGCAGGGTGGGAAGGAGTTCCTGCCAAAGTTATTGCATACTTATGACACCATACAAGTTGGGTTCCGATGCGCGCGCAAGGATACAAACAATGGTACAAACCACTGACGGTTTCGAAATTTCGGAACAGGATTTAAAATTGCGCGGTCCCGGAGATTTGGCCGGAACCCAACAAAGCGGAGTCCTTGATTTAAAAATTTCGGATCTGGCCAGAGACGGCATTATTGTGAAACAGGCGAGAATAATTGCGGAAGAAGTTTTAGCTGAAGACAGGGAACTCCGGCTTGGCAAGAATAAAATTATTGCCCTACAGCTTGCAAGGCTTGAGAAAGAGAAAGGCAACTGGAGCCGGATTTCATAACAGATTTTAAAGTAAAAAAAACCCCGCATTAAGCGGGGTTTTTCTTTATTTCCTTTTCGAAGTTTTCTTCTTCGCTTTGCTAGCCGCTTTCTTTTTAGGAGCAGCTTTCTTTTTTGCTTTTTTTGTTGCCATGTTGGTTAAATTTTGAAATTATGACACGAACATACGCCGGAATGAAAATAAAAAACAAGTGATAATCGGCATATTACTAACATTCAAATGTTGATAAGCATGACGCGTGCTTGAAAAAAAACGCTGTAAAAAATTACTTATCAGTCTGCAAAGCCCCAATTAGAAAGGATTTCGGAGTATACAAATTACATCGGCGAAAAAATAATTTGTACATTTTTTTGTGCGGTCAATATTTCAAAATTTGAAAAAAACGTTGTTCATCAATTCTGCTGAATCATTTCCGCCGTTAAATCGAGCCGCACTTCGTCGCTCACTACTATGTGTCCGGCTTCTGTTGCCGCGCTCCATTTCAGCCCGAAATCCCTGCGATTTATTTTTCCGCTTATCTCAAAACCTGCCACAGTCATGTTGTACGCATTTTTTACCGTGCCGCCGTACACCACATTGAGCGTAATTGGTTTTGTAATGTCTCGGATTGTGAGCATCCCTTCAAGAGTATAATTGTGCTCGTCCGATTTATTCACCTTCTTCGATTCAAATTTGATCTCCGGATATTTTGCCGAATTGAAAAAGTCGTCGGTCTTAAGATGCCCGTCGCGTTGTTCATTGCCTGTGCTGATGCTATCGGTTTGGGCGCTGAAATTCACTTTTGCATCCGTCAGGTCCTTTCCCGACCATTCCATGGTTGCATCAAATTTTCCGAATATGCCCGATACGTTGGTTACCACAAGGTGCTTTACCTTAAAGCCGATCTGGCTGTGCATGTTGTCAATTTTCCAGGTTGTCATAGTTTTTGTTTTTAGTTGTTATTATTACTTGATGAAATTTTGCTGTCTAAAGAAAACGAGCCGCCTCCGCCTGCCAAAAGCGCGAGCGCCATGCCGAGAACCAGAAAGAAATATTCCAGCCCTTCGGGCTTTGCAATTCCTTCCCAATTCATAAAAAACCCTGAATTATTTCCCGCCGTATGTGTCAGTATGCCGATAAATAGTCCGAATATACCCAGTGCGGCAACCCGTGTCAGCAAACCGGTTATGAGCATGATTGAACCGAAGAATTCGACAAAGATAACAGATACCGTTACCGGTGCCGAAAAGTTCATATATTGACTAAAGGCGTGAATGGTGCCGGTGAATCCGTAGCCCCCGAACCAGCCAAGCATTTTTTGCGCACCGTGGGCAAAAATTACCATTCCGAGTGAGAGGCGGAGTATGGTAAGATAAATTCCGGGTTTTGTATTTACGATTTTTCTGATCATGATATTATTTTTTTGGTTAATGATAGTTTATTCAAGTGTTCCCATTTTTCCATTGTAATAATCGTCGAAGGCCTGGTTCAATTCTTCATGCGTATTCATTACAAACGGCCCGTATTGAGCCACCGGTTCATGAATAGGGTTTCCGGCCAGGAGCAATAATTTACTTTCAGCCCCGGCTTTTATGTTTATCAGGGAGCCGTCGTTCCTGAAAGTAACGGCATTTCTCTCCGAGTTGATTTCGACATCATTCACAATAACTGAACCGTGGAGCAGGTAAAGCATTACATTTTTCATTTCATTGGTTGGTATGCTTGCGCTGCCCTTCTCTTTCATAAACATCATAAATGAGTTGATGTCCGTTAGTGAATGTACGGGACCCTTAATGCCGTTATATTCGCCCGATGGAACGTGTATCCTTACTTTTCCTTCATCCTGCACCTGCACCGGTATTTGTTCTTTTTGAAAACCCTGGTAGGCAGGTTCAGTCATTTTTATTTTTTTGGGCAGGTTAATCCAAACCTGTATTATTTCAAAGACCCCTCCGTTTTTATGAAACTCCTCCGTGCCTGTTTCCGAGTGCATTACCCCTTTGCCTGCGGTCATCCACTGAACTCCGTTTTCCTTTATAATACTGTTGTTTCCCATCGAATCGCGGTGATGCACCTGCCCCTGAAATATAAATGTAACCGGTTCAAACCCACGGTGCGGGTGCGCGCCTACAGAAAAAGCTTTGTTGCCGGGCGGAAAAGCCGAAGGCCCCCAGTGGTGAAGTAATATGAATGGGTCAACCTGCTGCAGTGCATGGCTCGGAAAAGGCTGGTATATGGTATCGTCGCCCATTGTCTGTGGCAATGCTTTGGTAACTTGCTTTACTGTCCTTGCTTTCATCTCCGGTTTAATTTGTCGAATAAATTCGATTCCTTTCAAAAACGAGGCAAAAATACAACGGTGGTTTCAAACAGTTGCTTAATGTAGATTAAGAAATGATGTGCCGGTGGATATAACCGATATCCGGTGGCGAAGAAAAAACCTTAAGGGCTTATGACTCTGCTGCACCGCCGAAGACATCGATATTTTTAATGTACCTGGCGGAGTTCTTTATATATACATGAGCGGGTACAGGCAGGCTCATCCCGGTATCTTCTATAAGCCTTGAGTTATCAAAACGCTGACCCATTTCGGCGAATTCGAGGTACGGGGCGAGGGCGGCAAGTAAAATTCTCATTCGGTTGATGTCGCCGAATGTTTCCTTCCAGTATTCAAGGTATTTGTCGTACTGGTAAAGTTCGCTTCCTTTTGGTAATACCTTTTTCGCCCACAGATTCATTTGCTTCAGCAAGGCTGAATCAACGAACTTAACGGGGGGTAGTTCGGGAAAAAACTCTGCAATCACGTTTGCTATCCTTTCCACATCCGTTGCCGATGCTTCGCCCGAAGAAATATGGTAAACCCTGTGCCGGCGATTTGGCGCAAAGAGTAATTCCGTTATGGCCTGCGCTGCGTAATCTACGGAGATTATATCGAGTTTTGATCTGCCTTTGGCAGGTATAAGTCTAAGGATATTCACCGTGGCGAATGCCCATAATATAACGTAAGAACGGGGTATCCAGTTGCGGCTGTCGCCCATGATGATTGAAGGGCGGACAATGAGCAGTTTTTCGGGGCTTATTTCGTTGGTGAGCATAATCTCGCCCATCATTTTGGTATAGGTGTATTTTACAACATGATGTACTTTGGTGTTGGGCGATTCATCTTCCTGCACCAGCCTGTTGGCATTTTCCTTGCCCGAAATGGAAGCTGTTCCAACGTATAGAAAAGTTTTCAGGCTGGGCAGTTCGTTTGCCCATTTTATAAGATGCTCCAGCCCTGTTATGTTCACTTCCTCCACTATTTTGTCGAATACCTTGGAGAAGGAGGTATTTGCGGCTGCATGTATCACTACATCGGTATCGTTCAGCATTTTATTATCCCGAAGCTTATGTGACAGGGTGTTTTCGCTTAGGTTTCCAAGAATGGGTATTATTTTTTTTTCATCAAACGGGTCGTTGTGTAATTCGAATACCTGTCTTACCCGCAGCATGGCGTGCTCTTCCGACAGTCCTCTGATAAGGCAGTAAATCTTATCTATTTCCGGCCGCCTGGATAATTCAATGAGTAACTCACCGCCCAAAAAACCGGTAGTGCCCGTAATGAATATGTTCATCTATATTAAATATTAATCGAAAAGTTCAAGTCCCAGTATTCCTAAAATAATCAACGTCAGGGAAATAATTTTCATTGGTGTAATTGCTTCCTTAAACCAAACAATACCGATAACAGCAATTAATGCCGTACCGGCGCTGGCCCAAATTGCATACACTGCGCTTATTTCTCCCATCTTCTTTAATACCAAGACGAGTGCACCGAGGGCAAGTCCGTAAAATACGAAAACCAGTATGGATGGTACCAATTTGGTAAAACCGTCGGCCAGTTTCATGCAAACGGTTCCAAGTACTTCGAAAATAATGCCCAAGGCCAGATACAACCATCCCATATTCAAGAGTATTTTAGGCTAAAAGAGTGCAAATATAAATTGTTTCTCCGCATAAAATTTAAGGCAAGCAGTGAGGTATTAATTTTTAGGCAATTGTTTTAGCGTGGATAATTGTACCTGTTCAATGCGGTTTGGGGTGGCAGAGATGATCCTTATATTAAAATTGCCTATTGTAAAGTTATCTTTGGGCTTGGGTATAGAGCCGGTAACATAAAGTATCAATCCTCCGAGGGTATTGTATTCATGCGATACCGGCAGATTCAAATGATACTTCTGGTTAAGGTAATCTATTTCGAGGCGTGCCGAAAATGAATATTCGCCGGGGGCAATTTGTTTTTCCAGCAGGCTGTTTCTTTCATGCTCGTCTTTTATTTCACCTACTATTTCTTCTATGATATCCTCTGTGGTGAGCACGCCCGATGTCACCCCGAATTCATCTATAACCACCGCCATGCTTTTGTGCTGCTGCATGAACATCCGCAAGGCGTCCTTGGCGGGCATTGATTCGGGTATTACCGGCACAGGTATAAGCATGGATGTGATGCTGCTGATGCTTTTGAAGATGTTGTGAAAATGGACATATCCAAGCGGATTGTCAAGACTGCCTTTATATATAAGTATGCGTGAATAACCGGTTTGCAGGAATTTTTCCTTTAATTTTTCGGTGCCTTCCGCTATATCCAAAGCCAGTACATCGGGACGGGCAACCATACAGTCCCTTACCTTTACATTTTGGAAAGCGAGGGCGTTGCGGAACAGCTGCACTTCGCTTTTCGTTTCTCTGCCCTGCCCTTCCCTTATGGCGCTGTGTTCCTCTATGTAGCTATACAGGTCGAGCTGGTTAAAATTGCTTTTTTTGCGGAAGAGGTTTACCTTAAATATTTTTTCGGATATGAACTGCGCAAGGAAAAGCACAATTGCAGTAAGCGGGAAAAGCAGGTAATAAAGAATGATGCAGGGGAGTGAGAAAATTTTAAGAAAGCGGTTCGGGCTGAAGCGGAAGAGATTTTTGGGAATAAAATCGGCAACCACGAGGATTACTGAAGTGGTAATAACGGTTTGAATAGCCAGAACGCCGATGCGGCTGAAAGTAAATGATGCAAGCAAACCTGCCAGAACTCTGGCGGTAAATATTCCGAATACCACTAATGCAAGCGTATTGCCAAGCAGCATGGTGCCGAGAAAGCGGATAGGACTGTTCTTAATCCGCGAAAACAACCTGCCGGCAAAACTCTCTTCATTACTTTCTATATGTATTTGAAGCTTATTGGACGCCACGAAAGCTATTTCCATGCCCGAAAAAAAGAAGGAGAACAATAATGAAATAAGTATGATTGCGGATGCGCCCATTCGGGTAAATTAAAACATTAAATATAGGAAAACAAATGCTGGCAGATGCCGCAAGGTTATAAATTATTTTGGCATTAATTTTTAAGCTGGTTGCCCGTGTTGTTCCGGCTTATTCATTGTGCAGGGTTGTTAAGCTGAACTGTGCCCCTGATATTGGTAAGGATATAGTGGCTGAAGTCTTCGTTCGATTGCAGGCCGTCGCCGTAAAGTATTTCCGTGGCTGTTCTTATCTGCACGTATTTGGAAGTATAAATTGTGTGCCTGCTCTGGTCCCAGAAAAGTTGTTCGGTATTCAGTTTTTCGTTTTTCTTGTTAACCACCACCACGTTGCCGTCGGCTTCCATAATTTTGGAGTTTTCGTGCCGAATTGCATAGTCGGAGTTGATGTGACTTGTTACATGCCCCGAATCGTCATAAAAATCGACATTCATTCCTTTGGGGCATTCCTGATAGGGGTTTTTGCCTCCGAAAGTATTTATAAGAGGCGCTTTTAGCACGAACCTTACTTTTGCCGAGTCGGTGTAAGTGTAGGTGGCGTTCTCTTCGGTTTGCAGAGGTGTTTTATCGGTAGCGGTAATCAGGTTTACCTTGTCGATATTGTTTTCGCAGGAAATCAGGAAAAGCAGGGGCAGGAGGCATAGGGTTATAAATATGTATCCGGAAATAGAGGCTTCCGCGCGTTGTGGAACCATTTTTTCAGCTATGTTCATTCCGGGTCCTGGGAACGTAATTTATTCATATTGCCGTTTGATGAACCACCTGTCGTTGAACGTAAGACCAACCATTACTTTTATGTATTTTTCCTGCAACAGGTTGTCTGCCGTGGTGCCGAACTCGCCCAACTGAACTCCAATGTTCAGTATTGAATTATGCATTTGGGCTAGGTTTGGACCAAGCGGAAATCCTATTCCGAAGGTAATGGCCTGTTCTTCTATCTGTGAATTTGAAACATTAAGGTAGCTGGCGTTGTGAAAGTAGCCGAGCCTGTAAAAAATACTTTGACCGTAGCTTTCGGAATAAGCTGTTTTACGCGGCACGTATTGCATTCCGAAAGCATATTGCGTTGCATTGGTAAGAGTTTGAGGCTGCCCGAAAAAAGTGTATTGTCCCCAGTTCTGCACGCTGTAATCACCTGTAAAAGTCCAGCTTTGTCCTTTTTTAATGGTAATGCCGCCGCCCCACATCATTGGAATGCGCAACTTTCCGTTTACATTGCTATCCTGTATGGTATCATAATTTACAACGCTGCCGGTATTATTCAGATAGTTTACGGTAAGCAGGTTATAATTGGCGTTTATGTTCTGGCTCCAGGCCCATGTGCCGCCAATGGTTATCTGCCATGTTTTATAAGCTGGCAGGGTAAGTAGGAAGCCACTGCTGAAATAGATATTCTGAACAAAACTATTTTCTGTCCTTTGGGTATTAAAGGCATTGTAATTGGGCGGATAGGTCATGGTCTGGGTTGAGGTAAGGTTGCCGAAGAGGTAGGAGGTGTTTATTCCTATTGAAAGGTATTTTGGGAAAGGCGCAAAGGCCAGTCCGAAAAAGGCGCGGTTTATTCCGCCCGAAGCGCTGTATTCATTGGAAACCTGCCCTACCGTTGTCGGAGAGCCTGTTACCGGCGAAATACTGTCTATGTTCTGCGAAACAACCATATCGTAACCCAGGCTGCTCATTGGGGTTAATCCGAGGCTCATGCCCAGGTATTTGCCAACCGGGAAAACCACCTCAAAGTAACCAAAGTAGCCGTTGCTGTTGTTATGGGTCTGCCCCTGGGTTGAAAGGGATACATTATCGTTTATTATAGCTGCTTCGAATGTGGTAATACGGTTGTAAAAGATAGAAGCCGGGTTTTTAAGGTTTACGAAAAAGGGAGAAGTGCTGTCGTTGCGCATGGCATTGCCTGTATTGCCCATAGAGAAGCCCTGAACGCCTATCTGGTTATTCAGATAACCTATTCCGTAGCTGGAATATGGCGAGATGGCGGCGCTTTGACCGAAAACAGTCGTGTTGCCGAAAAACAATGCAAGAAGGCAGAGTATAACAGAAAATCTTAGATTCATTAACTTAATACATGGGACGGTTTTTACGTTCGGCATTTTAAATTTCAGGATATGGATTTTTATTTCTGGTCGGCAAGGCAAAACCTCAAAATTACATTAAGTCCGTGAAGTGTAAGAAAAGGTTCGGTAATTATTTTGTGGTTCAGGTGTTTTTTAAGCCATTCATGCCATCCTCCCGTAAGCATTATTTGCAGGTTCCCGTATCGGGCGGAATAGCGGTTTATTATACCGTTGACTTCTTCAACAATGCCTCCCTGCACTCCCGACAGTATGGAATCCCTGGTCGAATTACCCTTTAGTTCGTTATAATGCATATCGGGTTCTATTAACGGCAGCCTTGCTGTAAAATTATGCAGGGCTTTAAACCTCATCTCTAAGCCTGGTGAAATGCTTCCACCTTGATATACGCCTTTGCTGTTCATAAAATCAATGGTCAGACAGGTTCCCGCATTTATAACCAGCACATTCATAGCCGGATAACGCCGGTATGCGGCGGCTATGCCTGCCAATCGGTCTTTGCCCAGCGTTTTTGAGGTTTTATATGCGTTACGGAAAGGCAATGGGGTGCTTTCGGTCAGCTTCAACACTTTGTATCTTTCCCGCAGTATTTTTATCAGGCGGGGAGGATAGCCTGTTACCGTACTAATAATGGCATAGCCGGGTTCCTTGTCGTATTTGGCTGATGTAAGCTCTTGCAATTTATTATAGTGGCCGGGTTGGCAGATTACCGATTTCATAAGCCTGTCGCCTTTGAAAGCTCCGGCCTTTATTCTTGAATTTCCTATGTCGACAGCAAGGTTCATTTTCTCTAAAATACCGTCAAAGCTACAAATTAACGCGTTTGCGGCAATGGATGTGGTATTCTGTGAGGTTCGCAGTATTCTGTTCTGATTGTATAAAACAAGTTATAGCCTGCCAAAACACAAATCTCGTGTAAATAAAACTTCAGATAAATTTGGAGGTATCATAATTATGTTCTTAACCGGCGTAGCACTTAAATTGGGGTTAGCAGAAACAGATGCATCCAATTCGGTTAATTCTCCTTTTGCGCCTCGCTTAAATGTTTATAGGCATTTTCTACCATAACTATTCCGGCATCAACAATAACGCCTATGGCAAGGGCAATGCCGGTGAGCGACATGATATTGGAAGATATGCCGAAGGCGTTAAGAAGTATAAAGCCGGAAGCGACAGGGATTATGGTTTGTATAATTACTACAAGGGCGCTTTGCCAGTGGAAAATAAAAATCAGGATGACGATGGATACACTGATTAATACTTCCAGTAATGTTTTTTTCACCGAGCTTATGGCTTCCCCGATAAGTTCACTTCGGTCATAAGCAATATGAAACTTAACTCCTTCGGGTAAGCCCTTCTGTATCTCGTCCATTTTGGCTTTTACATCGCGAATAACTTTATCGGCGTTTTCGCCATAGCGCATTACTACAATGCCGCCAGTTTTTTCACCCTCGCCGTTTTCGTCAAAAATACCCAAACGTATTTCACCGTCCATTTGCACGCTGCCAATGTCTTTTACTCTTACCGGTATATTGTGTTCGGTAACAATTGATATATTTTCAATATCTTCTATTGACTTAATATAACCCAGTCCGCGGATGATATATGCCTGATCGCTCATTTCAAATTTCCGCCCGCCCACATCGTTATTATTCGATTTTACCGCCTTCACTACATCCATCATACTTAAATTGTAGTAATTCAGCTTTACTGGATCTATCACCAGCTGATATTGTTTTTGAAATCCGCCGAATGAAGCTACTTCGCTTACCCCCGGCACAGTCTGCAATCCGAATTTGATATACCAGTCCTGGAGGGCTCGCAGCTCTCCAAGGTTGTATCCTTTAGCTTCGAGGGTATACCACAATACCTGACCTACACCTGTGGCATCCGGCCCTAATGTGGGTGTAATGCCTTCGGGCAACAGTTTTTGGGCATAGCTTAACCGTTCCAGCACACGCGTGCGCGCCCAATAAATATCGGCATTATCGTCGAATGTCAAATAAACGAAGCTCATTCCGAACATGGACAAGCCTCTAATGTTCTTCATTTTTGGTATGCCCTGTAGGTTGGATACCAGTGGATAAGTAATTTGGTCCTCTATCAGTTGCGGGCTGCGTCCCATCCACTCGGTAAAAACAATTACCTGATTTTCGGATAGGTCGGGTATGGCGTCTACCGGATTTTTGCTCATTTCATAAATTCCGCACGCCAGCATTCCGGCAGCAATAACAAGCACCATAAAACGGTTACGCAGGGCAAAAGTTATCAACGCGTTTATCATATAATTCTGCTTTAATTTACATTTTCATTCCTTGCATAGTGTTATTTTCCTTTTTGCCCGTATCCTCTATTGCAGGCGATTTGGCAGCTGGAGCTACAGTATTCTCATTTGTCGTATTCATTTTTTTCATATTTCCCATATCCATGCCTGCCATAGGGTTGGTTCCGTTTTTGAATACATATTCGCTGTTCAGCAGGTAGGCGCCGCTTGTAACTACTACATCACCAATTTTAAGCCCCTCGGTAATTTCTATTTTATGGCTGTTCTGCATTCCTGTGCTCACCATACGGTGTTCAAAGGTGCAGGCCGAGTCCAGCAGCCATACGGTTGCACCGTTGCCGCTCTGCAGCACGGCATCCAAAGGTAGGGTTATGGCTTGTTTCCTTCCGGTTTCAAGTATTATGGCTGCCATCATTCCCGGCTTTATTTCTTTTCCTGCATTTGATATTTGAAATCTTGCCAGTACAAACCTGTCAGGCGATTGCACCTGTGGGGCAATAAACAGCACCTTGCCGTTGTATTTCTTTACCCCTGCGGCCGGAATTGATAAAACGGCGTCGGTGCCAATATTCAGATAGGGAAGATAGGGCAGGTAAACTTCTGCCTCAACCCACAAAGAATTGAGAGAGGCAAGGTGAAAAAGCATGGAGCCTTCGTCAACATAATTTCCTTCGGCAAGAAATATGTCGCTTACAAAACCATCGGTTTGGGCATATACCGGAACATCATTCATCACCTTCCGCGTATTTTTTAATTCCGCTATCTGCCTTTCAGTCATTCCGTAAAGAAGCAGTTTGTTCATTGCTGCCGATTCAAATTGTATTACCATTTTCCTGTTGGCATCCTTATGCCCAAGTTGTTCTGAAGCCAGTATATAGTCCTGCTGGGCGGCATTCAGCTCTTCGCTGTAAATCTCATATAATTCTTCGCCTTTATGAATAAAGTCGCCTACATTTTTTACAAAGAGCTTGTCTATTCTGCCCTTTGTTTTGGCGCTAATTGCCTCGGTTAAGGTTTGGTTTACTTCCACCTTGCCCGTAATAAGAATTTCTTTGGAAATAGAGTTTTGGCTCACCGTATCCCACCTGATATTGGCGAGCTCTATTTGCTGAAGACTTAACCTGATTTGCCCCGGTTTAAGGCTGTTTGCCTTTACCTTTATCATCTTCATGTGACAGATTGGGCAATTGCCCGGCTTATCCTCATGTACCTGCGGATCCATGGAACAGGTGTAATATTCGCCTGGGTCAACTGTTTGGCTTTGTTCCGGCTTGTTTTTACAGGAAATGAGAAATAAGGCAACTGCCGAAAACAACATCGTCTTCCTATAAATATTGTATTTCAGGGAGCTATTCATGTGTCTGCGTTGTTTTTATAAAACTTTCACTGTCAACTAGATACTGGGCATTGTATGCAACCATGTCGCCCGGTGCGAGGCCTTGCAAAATCTCTATAAGTGAGTCGGCAGAAATACCGGTTTGTACCGGTACGGTGGTAAAATAATTACTTCTTTTTACAAACACCACCTTTTTATATCCCAGATCAATAACGGCTTGTTTGGGCAGCCACCACGACTGAATACCTTGCGGAAAAATACTTGCAGTCAAAAGCACCCCAATCCTTAATTGTAATTGAGGAACATTTTTCAGGTAAACTCTAATCTTTACGGTGGAGGAGGCTGCATCGAGAACAGGATCGATATAATTTACAATTGCGCGTATGATGCGCCCGGGCGCCGTTTCAGAAACCAGATACACGCTGTCGCCGGTTTTTACGAGCGCAGCGTCTTTAGGATACACATTGAGAACTGCCCATACCTGCAAGGTGTTATAAACGGCAAAAACAGCCTGTTTTGCCTGTACGTACATGCCTTCCTTTACGCTTAGGGCTGATGTTTCCGAAGAGGGGATATTTTCTAGCTGATTGGCCGGTTCCGAAGTTTGTCCTGCATTCATCGAAGACATGCTGTTATTTTCAGAAGAAGGCGGCATAGAAGCGGTGCCGCCACTAATACCTATATCATGAATATGACCTGAATAGGGGCAATACAGCGGCAAGGGATTCATGGGCATCCCGGTTGATTCCACATTTTTAAGCTGCTGGTCGGTTACGCCCAGCAATTTTAGTTTTTGCTCCGAGGCCGAAATAATTGCTTTGCCGGCAGAGGAATGCAAAAGAAACAATAGGTTCACCTCTTCAGTAAGTATTTCCGGACTGTATATATCCATAATCCGCTGTCCGCTGCTTACCTCCTCAAAATTATATTTTACATATAGTTTTTCTATCCTTCCCGTATAGCGGGCGCTTATGTTATTAATCAGGTTCGGGTTATATGCTACCATACCTACTGCATGTATCACCGGGCTTATGGTTCGCCTTTCCGGCAAAATAGCTTTAACATTGCTTAATACGGACTGGTTAACCGGCAGTATAAGCCCATCTAAATCGAAGGGTATTCTGTTGGATGGAATGACATGCTCCTGCTTCGTTTTGCAGGCAGCCAGCAGCATTATACCGCACAACAGGGCGAGGCCTGTGCTATCGTATTTCCATTTCTTTTTCATATTCTACCTGTAAATTCAATAGCCGGCCCAACTCGTCCAGCTCACTCATCGATTCCATCCTGTACATTTTAAAAGCATCCAGTACCACAAATAAGTCGCCTGTATTTTGCTCGTAAGACAGCAGCGCGGCCCTGTAGCTATCATTATAAGCCGGTACTACATTGTTCCGGTAATTATTTAATTCCTGCTTGGCTTCTTTTATCTCCACCTGTAATACGGCTATATTGCCTGCGGCCATGTTCATCAGTTCTTGCTGTTGATCATCTACTGCATTCATTTGGGCCTTCAATCCGGCTACTTCCGATCGATACATCTTTGCCGACCAACCTGCAATGGGAATTGTAATCATACACATTATGGAAAACTGGTTTGGCATAATGCCAAAAGACTGCATGTGATTTGCCGAAATACCAAAATCGGGGAGCCGTTGGGAGTAATCGTAGTTCTGCTGCAATTTCAGCAATGCCCTGGAGGCTTCCAACTGCTTAACGTCGCTTCTTGAAGAGGCAATGTTGTTTGAATCGGCGGTTATTGTTTCATAATGATGAATGGTAGCCAATGTGTCTACATCAAATACGAAATCCTTTTTCCTGTCCATTAGCGTGTTCAGCATTACATTTTTCATTTTCATTTCGGCATCAAGCATATATTCATTGTTTCTTAAATCATACAAATCGGCTTTGGTTTTGTATATATTGTCCAGTCTTTCCTTATTATAGGTGTAGCGCAACTGTGCTGTTTGGAGCAGGTAAGCCAGCAATGAGTCAATTTCTTCCAGCACTATCTTTTTTTTCTTCATCACCATCCATTCATAGTAAGCCTGTTTGGTTTGGGCAAAAAGGATGTTGCGCTGTGCCAGCTTCCCTTCGGCGTTTACAGGCGCCATACCGAGCATATATTTTTGATTGGCCTTCAACTTCGCCGGGTTGGGTATCATCTGTTCAGCCGATATCATGAACATACCCTGGCTAACATCGGTATAAGGAGTTTGCCACAGTCCTGCCGAAATGGCAGGAGGCATCCAGCTTCTGGCGCCTTCGGCATACATGTTTTCGGCGGCCTCCATGTTATCATACATTTTAAGCATGGGGTTGTATTTTTCAACATTGCTTAGCACCGAATCGAGTGAAAGCACTTGAGCCGGAGCCTGCGAGGAGAGCAGGCAGGCAGAGGCCAGGAGTATGTAATTAAGTATTTTCATGGCTTCCGGGGATTATAAGCTTTCCATTTTTTTTCAACTCCCTTTCTTTCACCATCTCAAAAACAACAGGGGTAATAAACAGCACGTAAATTGTAGAGGTGATAACCCCGCCGATCAGCGGAATGACGATAGGCAGCATTACATCGCTGCCCACGCCGGCAGACCATAATATTGGAACCAGACCAAAGAGTGAAACAGAAACGGTCATCAGCTTGGGGCGCAGCCTCTGTATCGCCCCGTCAGTAATATATTTACGAAGGTCGGCATGACTAATGGTTTGGGATGAATTTCCTTTTGCCGCCACAAGTTTCTCCATATACTCATTCAGGTATATGTTCATGAGCATGGCGGTTTCTACCGCAACGCCGAAAAGCGCAATAAAGCCTACGGCAACAGCCACCGACAGGTTCACACCGTAAAAATAAACCATGAACACACCTCCCATTAAGGCAAAGGGTACGGTAAGCATTGTAACTATGGCCTCTTTTACCGATTTATAAGTGATGTATAAAATAAAGATGATTCTTCTAACTATTGGTGTGCATGTATTGAATAATTATGATG
>JABEUT010000292.1 GCA_013044305.1 Bacteroidia bacterium | reverse complement strand
TTCATGCACATGATTAGATTTCAATAAAATTATTGGTTTTTTAACTACTTTTTTGATAAAATTATTTCAATTATGGTATCAAGATATTTCATTGTGATAATATTTATTCAGCAGAATTACAATATCCTTTACAGGCGCTGTTCATGCTCATAGTGGGGTTGTCGCAATTCCTGCTATTGCTGTATATATATTCTTTTTACCCTTGGTGAGAGGCAGGTAAGCGCCTCATAGGGTATGGTGTTCATTCCGGCCGCCATCTGCCTTAGGGATGCGGTGGTATTAAAAATAATTGCCTCGTCGCCTTCCGCCGCATCTATTCCTGTAATGTCTATCATGCACATATCCATGCACACATCGCCTACCACCGGGGCCGCGATGCCATGGACGAGCATGGAGCCTTTGCCGTTTCCGAGCTCCCTGCCGTAGCCGTCGGCATAGCCTATTGCCACGGTTGCTATCACCGAATCGCGCTGCAATGTTTCGCGGCGGTTATACCCCACCGTTTCTCCCTTTTTGAGCCTGTTTATTTGCGATATGGTTGTTTTAAGGGTGCTTACGTTTTCAAGTTTCAGCTGTTCCTGTTCATTTACTCCTATGCCGTACAGGCCTATGCCGAGCCGCACCATATCAAAGTGGGCTTCCGGGAAACGCACGATACCGGCGGAGTTCAGGATGTGCCGTATTACAGGGTAACCGAGTGAACGTATTATTTTATCGCTCATGGCTGTGTATCTTTCTATCTGGCCGAGGGTAAACTGCCTGTGCTTGTCGGAGTCGCTTGCGGCAAGGTGCGAAAAAACCGATTTCACCTTTACATGCGGATTTTCATTAAGTACTGAAATCAGCCGTTCCATATCGGCTTCGGCAAAGCCGAGCCTGTGCATTCCGGTGTCCAGTTTAATGTGCACCGGCAGGGCCCGGGCAGGTGCATGGCGTTTTATAGCCTCGGTAATAAAGCCCAGTGTTCTGAAATTATAAATTTCGGGCTCCAGATTGTTTTGCAGCAGGCTGTAAGCGCCTCCCTGTTCGGGGTTCATAACCATTATTGGCAGGGTGATGCCTGCCGTTCTTAATTCAACACCCTCGTCAGCGTAAGCCACGGCAAGGTAATCAGCTCCATGATACTGCAGGGTGTTTGCTATTTCAAAACTGCCGCTGCCATAAGAAAATGCCTTTACCATTGCCATAACCTTTGTTCCCGGGCGTGTAATTGATTTAAAATAATTCAGGTTGTGAATGAGTGCATTCAGATCTATAAGCAATTCAGTTTCGTGGGTTTTGTTCTGAAGCAGCCTGCTTATATTCTCAAACTCAAAACTTCTTGCGCCCTTTACCAGTATGGTCTCATCGCGGAATCCAAAGCTGCCTGCCTTTGCCAGAAATTCTGCAGTAGCCGCAAAAAAATGTTTTTCGGGAGTGTCGAAAAGTCCGGCGTAATGCGAAATGGTATTGCCTATGGCTATAAGCCTGTCCGGCTTCTTGGCTTTTATTATTTCTGCTACTTTGCTATAAAGTTCTTTTTCGGTTCCGCTGCTTTGGGCTATATCGGATAGGATTACTGTTTTGCGTGTATGCTGTTTTTGCCGGTCGAGGAATTCGAGGGCCACTGACAGTGAGTTCAGGTCGGAATTATACACATCATTTATAATGGTGCAATGGTTTATCCCTTTTATCATCTCAAGGCGCATGGCTACCGGAAGCAGGGCGCCCATACGCTCCTCTATGGTGGCAGTGGAATATCCGCTGTGTACCATATAAGCAAAGCAGTGTATAGAGTTCTCTATGGAGGCATCGTCCTTGAAAGGTATGGTGAAGGATATCTCCTGTTTGGTTTCCCGTAAAAATGCTCTAATGGAAGCGCCATTTCCGTAAGGTGTTGTTTCAGTTATTCTGATGTCCGCATCCTTAACCCTCGACCAGGTGTACAAGTTTATTCCTGAAATGGCGGGTTTGGCGCCTGTCAGGGCATCATCTATTTCTTTATGGTCTTTGCAATAAATAAGCGTTCGGGCATGGGCGAAAAGTTTCAGTTTCTCCTTCGCCTTCTGACTCAATCCGGTAAAATTAATGCCGTGCGCCTCGCCTATATTGGTTATAATGCCTATTGTCGGCTTTATGATTGGTTCAAGTTTGGCCATTTCGCCGGCTTGCGAAATACCCGCTTCAAAAATAGCCAGTTCATGACTATGGTCCATAGCCCAGACGGAGAGCGGCACGCCCACCTGCGAGTTATAGCTTCCCGGGCTTCGCACAATATTTTTGTCAGGAGACAGGAGCTGGTAAAGCCACTCCTTAACAATGGTTTTACCATTGCTGCCTGTTATTGCAACTACGGGTATATTAAAGCGGCTGCGGTGCCATGCCACGAGTTGCTGCAAGGCGGAGAGTGTATCGGGTACACCCAGATAACAGGCATCGGTTTGCTCCTGCTTAGGTTTATAGGCGGCGTTTACCATAAATATCCGAACGCCTTTCCTATAAAGATCGTTTATAAATTTATGTCCGTCGTTTTTTGCGGAGCTAAGGGCTACAAACATGGCGCCTGCCGGGTCAATCAGGCTGCGGCTGTCTATAAGCAGGGTTTCAACCACCGGCTTTTCCGTCTTTCCGTCGGCAGGCTGAAAAGAATATGGGTTAGCCCCGGTCGCCCTGCATATTTCGGAAACACTGTATCCCATGTTGCTTATCGGCTGTGTAGCGGTAAATTATTTTTTCAGGCGTAAAGTTAATGAATGTAAACTCATCAGCCGCTTATGAATGCTCTGTTGCATTGGCGGCGGGTAGTACCGCTGCAGGTTACTTATATGCAGGCAAACGGACCAGGCCGGTATTATCTTCTTATGGCGCCACCGCCGCCAAAACTTCTTACACCGCCGCCGCCGCCAATGCTTCTCATTCCGCCGCCGCCAAAGCTTGAGGAAGGATGCGACCAGCCCGCGGAATGAAACGAAGTGGCCCTCTGAATGTTGCTGTAATTATAGTGCGGAGCGCTGTATGATGAACGAACATTGCCATAATTATAATTTCTCTGAACATTGGCATTATTATTACTTCTCTGCACATTATTGTAGTTGTAATTCCTTTGTGGGTTGGAATAGTTGCCGCTGTTCTGCCTGTTGGCATAATTATACTGCCTTTGAACTCCGGCCGATTGCCTTACGGGTTGACGTGTTTGTATCATAGAGGCGTTAACCGCAGGCTGGCGGGTAAAGGGCTGCCGCACATCCGAAATATTTCTTTCTTCCGGAACTTTTGGTTGCGCCGGATTTTGGTTAAGCGCAGAAAACCTTGATTTGTTATTCATGAAATATTTTGAACGCGCTGCTTCATTTATGGTGCCGTCTTTGTTCATGGAATGTTTGTTCAGTTGCGCCATTTGCTTGAATACCTCGCTTCGGTGAGCTCCTTTCTTGGTGAAATTTGCCGGCAGGTAGCGTCTGTTTTCCTGCACCCAGTTGTGTGCTACCAGACTGCCCATTGTATTCATGTTGTCTTCGCCATAGTAAAAATTCATGTATGCCGAACCAAGATAGGGGTAGTTGCCCCAACACCCGGGGTCGCCGAAGTACCAGTTGCTAAAATAATAGGATGGCATTCCGAAAACCACCATATTGCCATCGGCGCCATAGTAAAAGCCCCAGTCGTACCAGTAAGGGTAAGGATACCAGTAGTTGTCCGGGTACCACGATGGGTAACCGAACCAGTAATTGTAGGGGTCGACATTATAATCGTTTACGTTCACATCGCTCATAGGCTGGTCAACTTCAGAATTATCGTACCCGTTGCTGTCGGCGTATGCGTTAGCCGCATTCTTTAAGTCGTTGCGGGTGTTGGAATCCTGCTGCAATGTATTCTTCCAGTCCTGTACATCTTTGGCCTGTTGTACCTGCAAGGCTGCCGCCACCGAGTCCATTCTATGCACCAATTTCTGCGGGTTGCGCTTGTAATGATCGCCCACCCTAACGGTAAGGTTCAAGTCCTGGTTGAGCAAGGTAAGTACAGCCGGTAGTTGTAAAAGGCTGCCAAATAATGTCTGAATGTCGGGCGGGTAGCTTGAGAGAAGCTGTTTGAATTCTCCGTCCACATTCTTTTGCAGGTCGCTTATGCTTTTAAGAATGTCATAATTGTTCTCGGCGTATTTTACGGCAAGGTCGTGTATCCCTGCGGGATATTGTGATACGATGCTGTCTATCTGTGATTTAGATTTCTTGCCTCCGTCAGCCAAAGCCTCAATCATGTTAGGGTAGCGGCAAAGGTTCCACAGGTCTTCCTGTTGGCTTTTAGTATAGCTGTTAATGAGGTTGGCAAAAGCCGTACTTGAATTTTTTTGAAGGCTGGCGGCATTAACAATGATGGCGGGGTACTCGCATGCCTGATATATTTTCAATCGGGTGGAATCGGGATATAAGGCAAGTGCGTTTACGGCCGCCGAATCTTCCTCTGTCCACGGTACGTGCATGGATACCGACTGCGAAAAGGATAAGCGGAAAGTGAGGAGCAGTATGCCGGCGGTTAGAATGTGTGATTTCATATTCCTGAATTGTTATGCTGAACCGATTGGAACTATTGTGTTTGTAATATAGACTGCAAATATCGCAGAAGGTTAACGCCCGGGATGTTAAAAAATGTTTAACCGGATGAAACAGGCCTTTTGCAGGGCAAACCTCCATATTTGGTTCATGTAGGCCTCCCTGTCCAACGGGGTACAGATTCATACCCCCGCATTGATATTGAAGGTGCTATTTTCTCACCCCTCCCGTACCTGGCTGTCTTAAGCCTCCCTGACTTCTGACTCCGCCTGTGCCGCCGGCTTTTACCGGAGCATACGAAGGGCGCGCCCAGCCCGCCGAGTGATAGGAATTGGCCCTTTGAATATTGCCATAATTGGAACG
>JABEUT010000291.1 GCA_013044305.1 Bacteroidia bacterium | reverse complement strand
CTGTAAATATTTTACCATTTTATGCTGGTCAATAAAGGGATGGTACTCTATCTGGTTGCAAAATACAGGTATTTTCCGTTGCGCCTTTTTCAATTGCTCCATGTTGAAATTACTCACTCCCATCAGTCTTGTATATTTCTTTTCATGGCACACCTGCAGAAGTTCGATGCCAGTATTGTTGGCATGATCATCGGAGGGCCAGTGCAGCAAAAGCAGGTCAACATAATCCGATTTAAGTTGGCGCAAGCTGTTTTCGACCGAGGGTAAAAACCGTGACTTTGTAAATTCAGATGTCCATACCTTAGTAGTTATAAAAAACTCCTTCCGCGTTATTCCTGATTTTTTTATTGCATTGCCTACTGCATCTTCATTCCGGTAAAACTGCGCAGTATCAATGTGCCGGTACCCGAGTGAAATAGCAAGAGAAATGGCAGCCTCCCCATCGCTGCCCTGCAACAGGTACGTTCCCAAGCCGAGTGCGGGCACTTTTTCGTTTTGAATCGTGATAAGGGATTGCATACCTACAGAAAATAATTAATTCAAAATTAGTTCTTTGTATGTAAGCGCAGTAAACTCCCTATAGCTATTAAGATTATTGAAACCCACCGTGTAATAGGCAGCGTATAAAAAAAACTTAGCTATTCTAAGCTTAAGTACCTGTTATTTAAGTGGTCCCGAAGGGAGTCGAACCCCTAACCTTCTGATCCGTAGTCAGATGCTCTATCCAGTTAAGCTACGGGACCTTATATTTATCTCTCCTACAATTTCTGCGCCTGCGGCATCTCTATTTTATTGCTCCTTCCTTACCCAGCATCTTTCTAAGCATACCTATCTGCCCCATGTGGTAGGCCTCGTGCATACCGCTGAATGCAAGCTTTTCGAGCAGTGCCTCATCGCTGGTTTTATCCAGTGCACTCATAATCAGGGGTTGCGTATCGAGGTACATGCTCTTTAATGTTTCAATGTTCATGGCCTTGCCCATATCCGGATTAGCCACTCCCCTGCCGTACACCTCTTTCATGGCCTCTGTGGGCGCCGCGGGCAGGTTAAGCATGGCAAGCACCGAGTTGCGCGACAATACCAGATGACCCACCACCCAGTTCAGCGTGTTGCAATGGTTCATCTGCTTGAGGCTCTCTTCATGGGTAATGCCTTCCATGTTCATTTTGAACACCCTTTCATTTGAGGAGTATAGCTTGTGTACGGGCTGCATATTAATTGCTTATTGAAACGGTTAATCCTCTCTCCGACAGCTTTCCGCGCATGGGCGTAAGCGCCTTCCTGCTCCCCCGCTTTACATCGCACTTGCCCTTGTAGTGAACAAGCAGGGTACATTGCTCCGCCTGTTCGCGGGAGTGTCCGCATATCTTAACGAGCGCCTTTATCACATCGTCGAAGGTATGCACATCGTCGTTATGCAGAATAAGGGTGCAGACCTCGCCTGTAAGCGTATCGGAGACTGTCTCTTTTTCGGTAATCGTGTTGCTCATTTTTGAAAAAATCGGGTGCAAAGATACAATAATAACAAAGAGCAAGTCATGGGTATTGCAGAACATTGCGGCAGCCGAAAACTAAAACCCCTATCTTTGGCGCCATGAATAGAAAACGCATCACACTACTGGTATTAATAGCGCTTGGCCTGCTGTCGGCTTATTTTTTCTTCTTCGGGGGCGGCTTCAGCACTTTGGGCGAGCAGGATAACGATTTTGCCGTACAGGATACAGGCTCAATAACCAAAATATTTATAGCCGATAAAAATAACACCACCGTTACCCTTACCCGCGTGAACGGGGGCCAATGGATGGTGAACGGGCATTATGTTGCGCGTCAGGACTGCATAAACAACCTTCTGGTAACCATAAAAATGCTGGCCGTAAAGAACCTGATTGACCCCAGGGGCTTTCCGGTGGTGGTGAAAAGGCTGGCAAGCAGCGCCCTCAAGGTGGAGATTTATTCCGGCGACAAGCGCATAAAAATGTATTATGTGGGCGGCCCCACACAGGATCAGACCGGTACATACATGCTGCTTGCGAACCACAATACGGGCAAAAACTACTCCCAGCCCTACATCATGTACATACCCGGATTCAACGGATACCTTACCAGCCGTTACTTTACACCTGAACCCGACTGGCGCGACCGCACCATATTGCGCTCCAGCCCTTATCAGCTTAAATCTGTTCAGGTATTATATCCGGGCTCCGATTCGGGTTTCGGCATAACCATACTGGGCAGAAACCGCTTTACGCTTGACAACCCTCTAACAAAGCAGAACATACCGGCCTTCGATACCATTGCGGTAAAGCAATATCTTACCTATTACCAA
This sequence comes from Bacteroidia bacterium, assembly GCA_013044305.1. Taxonomy (GTDB): domain Bacteria; phylum Bacteroidota; class Bacteroidia; order JABEUT01; family JABEUT01; genus JABEUT01. Next base: position 2,703 of record JABEUT010000291.1, on the reverse strand, counting down.
ACCCTGTCGTGGGAGACAAGCGCCGAAAACCCTAAAAAAGATTCCATATTGAACTCCGTGCCAATAGCCCTTATCAACGTGCTTGACACCAGCGGTAAAAAATACGAGATAAAACTTTTTCACAGGCAAACCCCGGAGGCCGACAAAGACAAGTACGGCATAGCTTATAAGTACGACCCCGACAGGATGTACGCCCTGATAAACGGCAAGGATTTTGTCATCGTTCAATTCTTTGTTTTCGGGAAAATGCTGCAGAACATTGCTTACTTTACCCACGCCCCGGAAACGCATGTTGAAAAATAGTTATAAAATTCCGCCTTGCGGAACAAGGATTGAGCTATAACTTTCTACTTTTGTCGGTTTAGTTTAAAACATTCATATAATTATGATAAAATTCATTGTATCGAGCAACGCGCTCCTTAAAGAACTGCAGACCATCAGCGGTGTGCTTAATGCCAACAACGCCCTGCCCATACTCGACGACTTCCTGTTCAGGCTGAACAAGGAGGAACTGAACATATACGCCTCCGATCTGGAGACCACCATAATGACCACTATAAGCGTGGACTCAAAAGACAAAGGCGAAATTACCATACCGAGACTGCTGATAGAAATGCTGAAAAACTTTGCCGACCAGCCCCTCACATTTATAGTAGACACCGCCAAGTACGGAATTGAAATAAACTCCGATTCGGGAAAATACAAGATAACAGGGCACGACTCCGAAGAGTTCCCTAAAATGATAGCCGTGGAAAAACCCACCACGCTCGACCTGGAATCGGATGTGCTGCTTACCGCCATCAACAAAACCATATTTGCCGTAGCCAACGACGACCTTCGGCCTGTAATGTCGGGCATATACTGTAACTTCAGCAGCAACGATGTAACCTTTGTGGCTACCGATGCCCACAAACTGGTAAAATACCGCAGACCCATACAGGGTGTGGAAAAAGAAAATTCGGTAATCATAGCCCGCAAGCCCATGAACCTTCTTAAAAACATTCTTGCCACAAAAGACGGAAAGGTAAAAGTGGAATACAACAAAACCAATGCCTCGTTCGTAGCGGGCAATGTGCAGCTTACCTGCCGCCTGATTGACGGCAAATACCCCAATTACGATGCCGTAATACCCAAGGAAAACCCGAACCAGCTTACCATAGAAAGAGAGGCGTTTTTAAGTTCCCTGAAAAGGGTTTCCATCCTTTCCAACAAAACCACTCACCAGGTAAGGCTAAAGATTACCGACAACGCCCTGACGCTTACCAGCGAGGATCCCGACTTTTCCAGCGAAGCCAACGAGCGTATGGCCTGCCAGTACCAGGGCGAGAATATGGAAATAGGATTCAACTCGCGGTTTCTGCTCGAAATGCTAAGCAACCTCGATTCGGATGAGGTGAAACTGCAGATGAGCACCCCAAACCGTGCAGGCGTTATAACCCCAAACCCGCAAAAAGACGGGGAGGATATTTTAATGCTGGTAATGCCGGTGATGCTGAATAACTAAGGTTTCGGCCTTTTTCCGGAAGAAAATTATACTTATTACTGCCCGTCCGGCGAACAGCCGCCGAATCAATTAGACTCCCTTATGCAGGCATCAGGCTCGCCTGTGCATCATCAAGGCTAACCATGGCGCCGCCTTCCTGATCCCAAACCTTCAATTTAAGGCAGGCAATAATATCCTTCGGGTTCAGGGTGGTTACTTTAGGATGCTGAAGTTCGCTTATCCTTGCCATAACCTCGGGCAGGCGGTAAAATGGTATCCGTGCATTCAAATGGTGGATGTGATGATACCCGATATTTCCGGTGAACCAGTGCATGATGGGGTTCAGATCCATAAAACTGGAAGACTCAAGGGCGGCTTTTTCGTAGCACCATTCGCCGTTGTCGCTGAACACCACTCCGGGAAAGTTGTGCTGGGCGTAAAAGAGGTATGCCCCCAGGGCGCCATTAAAGAAGAACGGATAAAAGATGGCAAGCAGCCAGGTAAGCCAGCCCAAATACCAGATTACGGCAACCGATACGAGCAGGTGGCCCACGAGGGCAAGGAGCGAATCATAGTGCTTGCGCGGATTACTGCGGAACGACTCCCAACACATGCCATATATAAAGGTGGTAAAATAGCCGAACAATATAGTTAGCGGGTGCCTTGAAGCAAGATAGGCGCGCTGTTCTTTTTTCGACAGGGAAAGAAACTTGTTTTTGGTAAGCACCCTGTAGGAACCGATGCTGGTGGTAAATAATTTCGAGTTATGCTTATGGTGGTGGTCGTGCGAACGTTTCCAGATGCTCTGTGGCGCCAATACCATTGCCCCGTACACAGGCATCAATATTTTTGCCGGTATCGACCTGTTCAGAATGGCGTGGTGTTCATAGTCATGGTATATAATGAACATACGCACCATGAGCAAGCCCATGAGTATGCTGCAAACAATTCTTACGGCAAGGTAGGGAACGAACAAAATGGCAAAAAAATCAACGGTAAGAAGGGAGAAAGTAGCCAGCGTATATACCCAGCTCTTTACCCTGTTTTCCCTTGCATAAGGGCGGGTCGCCAATATCAACTCTTTGCCTGTCAGCACCTAATAACTGATTAGGGTTATAATTAGTAAGCAAAGGTAATAAAAAAAACAATAGAATCAGAAATTTTTTGCTGTTTCAATTTATTAACAAACCGCCTGCGGGTTTTTTATGTTTCCATCTCAG